>JAKOWQ010000357.1 GCA_029781465.1 Pseudomonadota bacterium | reverse complement strand
CGTGGCCGCCGGCGCGAGCATTTGCGCTTGCATTGGTTTTCTCCCCCAATTGGCTGCGCGAGCAGCCGGGGGAAGTTGTCCCCGGATCAACCGATTGTCAAACGCAACTAATCCTGTTGCAGCAAGACTCTGGCAAAGCTCTCGGGATCGGTGTTGCCGCCCGAAAGTACGATCACGGTGCGTCCGCCAAGATCGACCTTGCCCGCCAGCGCCGCCGCGAGGGCTGCGGCGCCACCCGGTTCGATCACCAGATGCAGCCTGTCGAAGGCAAAGCGCTGCGCCGCGCGGACCTCGGCTGGCGTCACGAACAGCCCGAACGGCACCCGCTTTTGCAGCACGGCGAAATTGATCGGCCATGTGGCGGGGGTTTGCAGCGCGTCGCAGGGAGTGGGTGGGGCATCGGCGGGAACGCGCTGGATCTCTCCCCGTTCGAGACTGAGGCGCACGTCGTCCCAACCTTCGGGCTCAACCGGAACGATTGCCGCATCGGGGCAGGCCAACGCCAGTCCCGCAGTCAACCCACCGCCTCCGCAAGGGCAGACGATGCGGGTTGGCGCGCCAAGCCCGCGCTCGGCCATCTGCTCGGCAATTTCCAGCCCGGTACTGCCCTGGCCCTCGATCACCCAGGGATCGGCATAGGCATGGACCAGTGTTGCGCCGCGTTCCTGGCACAGCCGGGTTGCCAGCGTATCGCGGTCCTCTCCGCCCGGGCGATCATAAAGCACCACTTCGGCCCCCATCGCCCGGGTCGCGGTAAGCTTTACCTGCGGGGCATCGACCGGCATGACGATCGTGGCGGGAATGCCAAGGCGCTGCGCTGCCCAGGCCACGCCCTGGGCGTGATTGCCGCTGGATACCCCCACGACCCCGGCCTTGCGCTCGGCTTCGCCAAGGTCGGTCAGGCGGTGCCAGGCGCCGCGAATCTTGAACGCGCCCACCGGCTGGAGGCTCTCTGCCTTGCACCAGATAGGCTGCCCGCCGATTTCGGTTTCGAGCAGGGGTGTGCGCGGCAGAAGCTGTGCTATCTTGGCGGCGGCGCGAGCCACGCCTTCGGCTGTGGGGCTGTGCATTTGTTGTGCGGACATGAAACAATCCTATATGCGCGCGCATTGGTGGCAAGGAGATTCGAGCAGTGAGCAAGGTTCTGGTGATCGGCGCGGGCGGGGTCAGCTCGGTCTGTGTCCACAAGATGGCGATGAATTCTTCCATTTTCAGCGAGATTCACCTCGCCAGCCGCACCCGCGCCAAGTGCGATGCGATAGCGGCTTCGGTGAAGGAACGCACCGGGCAGGTGGTCCAGACCTATGAGATCGACGCCGAGGAAGTTCCCGCGCTGACCCGGCTGATCGAGCAGATCGGCCCGAAACTGGTGGTCAACTTGGCGCTGCCTTACCAGGACCTGCCGATCATGGACGCCTGCCTGGCAGCGGGGGTCAGCTACCTCGACACCGCCAACTACGAACCCAAGGACGAGGCCAAGTTCGAATACAAGTGGCAGTGGGCCTATCATGATCGTTTCCGGGAGAAGGGACTGATGGCGCTGCTCGGCTCGGGCTTCGATCCGGGCGTGACCAGCGTGTTTGCGATGTGGCTGAAGAAGCACAAGCTCAGGACCATCCGCACGCTCGACATCCTCGATTGCAACGGCGGCGATCATGGCCAGGCCTTCGCGACCAATTTCAACCCGGAAATCAACATCCGCGAAGTGACCGCGCCGGCGCGGCACTGGGAGAACGGCCAGTTCGTCGAGACCCCGGCGATGAGCAAGAAGGTGGCGTTCGATTTCGACCAGGTCGGCCCCAAGAACATGTACATGATGTATCACGAGGAGCTGGAGAGCCTGGCCAAATTCCTGCCAGAGATGGAGCGTGGCCGGTTCTGGATGACCTTCGGCGATGCCTATATCACCCACCTGACCGTACTTCAGAACGTGGGCATGACCCGGATCGATCCGGTGATGTACCAGGGCAAGGAGATCGTGCCGCTTCAGTTCCTCGCCGCTGTCCTGCCCAAGCCCGAAACGCTCGGCCCGACCACCAAGGGCAAGACCAACATCGGCGATATCGCCACCGGCGAAACGCTCGATGGCAGCGGCGAGAAGACCTTCTACATCTACAACATCTGCGATCACGAAGACGCCTATGCCGAAACCGGAAACCAGGCGATCAGCTATACCACCGGCGTCCCGGCAATGATCGGCGCGGCGATGATGCTGACCGATGCCTGGAAGGGCGAGGGCGTGTTCAACATGGAGCAGATGGACCCCGATCCGTTCATGGACATGCTCAACACGCAAGGGTTGCCGTGGCAGGTGAAGGAACTCGACGGGCCGGTGGAGTTTTGAGCGACAGCTCGGAATTGTTCACGCAGAGACGCGGAGAAGAAGATCGAGACGCGGAGGGACCAGTGTTGCCAATCGACGAGTTGAGTTCGATTGTCCTGGAGGAGGCTATCGGCATCCACAAGGAGTTTGGTCCAGGCCTGTTCGAGACTGTCTATGAATCTGTGCTTGCTGGTCGCCTGTGGCGGCGTGGGCTGAAAGTAGAACGACAAGTCCAGGCAAAGGCCGTCTTCGACGGCGAAACTTATGATCCTGCGTTCAAAATAGATTTGCTGGTTGATGGGCGTCTTGTCATCGAGATCAAGGCAATCGAGAGACTTGGCCAGACGCACATGAAGCAATTGCTGACCTATTTGCGCTTGCTTAAGCAGCCCGTCGGGCTGCTTCTCAATTTTTCCGGAGCGACGATGAAAGATGGCATTCGAAGGGTGGTAAACGACTACCACTCCAAGTAAATTCTCCGCGTCTCACCTTCTTCTCCGCGTCTCCGCGTGAATTAATCGGACCCAACAAATGGAAACCAGAGCCGGCGATCCGGGCGCTTTTGCCCAGTTTGACCTTAGCCGTGTCGATAGCCCCGCATTCGTGGTCGATGCCGCGCGGCTGCGACAAAACCTGTCGATCCTCGCTGACATCCGCGACCGCGCGGGGATCAAGGTGCTCGCCGCGCTCAAGGCGTTCAGCATGTGGAAGGTCGCGCCGATTGTGGGTGACTACCTCGACGGGGCTTGCACCTCGGGGCTGTGGGAAGCCGAACTGGCGGCCGAGCATTATGCGGGCGAGATCGCTACCTATTGCGCGGCCTACAAGGCCGAAGATCTGCCGATGATCTGCCGGTTGTCGGATCACGTGATCTTCAATTCGCCGGGCCAGATCGCGCGGTTTCGTCTGCTGCTGGAGGCACAGGGCGGGGGCTTCGACGTTGGCCTGCGCATCAATCCGATGCATGCCGAGGGCGAAGTGCCGCGCTACGATCCCTGCGCCCCGCATTCGCGGCTGGGCTTTCCGGTCGACCAGCTTGACGCGGCCGACCTTGAAGGGGTGACGGGCCTGCACTTTCACACCCTGTGCGAACAGGATTTCGAGCCGCTCAGGCGCACCTGGGAGGCCGTACTGCCCCGGATCGAGCGCTTCCTGCCGCGGCTCAAGTGGCTCAATTTCGGTGGCGGCCACCACATCACCCGCGCCGATTACCAGCGCGACGAACTGATCGATTTCCTCAAGGCGGTGAAAGCGCAGACCGGCTGCGAGCTCTATCTCGAACCCGGCGAGGCGGTGGCGCTCGATGCCGGGATCCTGGTCGGTACCGTGCTCGACATGCACTGGAACGGGATGCCGCTGGCGATCACCGATATCTCCGCCACCTGCCACATGCCCGATGTTCTGGAAGCGCCCTATCGCCCGGCGATGCTGGGTGAGCTGCCGTTCGACGAGGACCGAGTGGACGAGGGGCAGGGCGGAGCGGTTCGCCTTGGCGGGCCATCGTGCCTCGCGGGCGACGTGATCGGGGACTATCGCTTCCCGGTGGAGGTGGAACCAGGGCTGCGCTTCGCCTTCCTCGACCAGGCGCATTACTCGATGGTCAAGACCACCACCTTCAACGGTGTGCCGCTGCCCTCGATCTGGCTGTGGGACAGCGAGAGCGATGCCCTGGAATGCGTCAAACGCTTCACCTACCAGGATTTCCGCGACCGGCTCAGTTGAGGCCGGGCCGTGCGCGCTCGTTGAGCCGTGCGGCAAGATCGGCCAGTGCGCCGAACTGGGCAATGGTGCGTTCGAGCAGGTGGCGGTCGTCTTCGGCATCGAGCGAGCCGCTTTCGAACATGTTGCCGCTTTCCATCACGATTAGCAGCTCGCCCTCGCGGAACAGCGCGCGGATATTGTCGCCGGAAAAGGCCTGCTCGATCGCCACCAGCCGCTCCATATATTCGGGGTGGACCAGATAGCGCGCCTCGACCTGGTCGTTCGACCAGACGGTGAAGGCATCCTCAAAGCGTGGGTCGGCCATGTCGCAGCGGCTCAGCCTGACCCCGCCGAGATCGAGCTCTTCCTTCTCGCCGAACAGCCCGAAGCGCTTGCGCCGTCCCTGCCGCTCGACCAGCGTGGTGCCCAGGAACTGGCGCGCGAAACCCACCTGCATCAGCGACCCTTCGAACACCGTCACGGTGCGGCGGCTCTTGCCGCTGCCGCGTTCTTCGGTGAGCCTGGCCTCATGCAGCACAAAGGGCCGCCCCGCGATCTCGCCCGACCACATGTCCTCGAAGTGCGAATTGTCGTAGCCGGGCAGAAGCTTGAACGCCTCGGCCCATTGAAAGGCCAAGCCTGGGCTCATCTCGGCGCTGAATTCCAGCCCGAGCGCCTGGGCAATCGCCCCGTTGATCCCGCCCTTGAGGCGGTTGATGACCCCGCGCTTGGACCATTCGGCGATCCCGAACCCGGCCGCGCCGACAAAGAACCCGAACTTGAGCGCGGCCTCGATGCTGCCCAGCAGGGTTACGACCAGCGCTACCCCGGCCGCAGCGATCACCGCCCAGATCTGGATCGTGCGCGCCTTGGCCTTGGCGGCGGCGCGATCGGTATTCTGCTCGCTCAGCCATTGGCCCAGCGGTCCGTCCATCAGCGCATCGGCATCGGGGCGTTCGATCATCGCGCTTGCAGCCCGGCGCCAAGCTGGTAGCCATTCGCAAGGTCATCAATTGCGCGGAGTGAAACAGCTATGGGCATGATCCTGCTCGGTCTTGTCGTTCTGATCGTGCTGGTCGCGATCGGCATCTACAACCGTCTTGTCGGCCTGAGGCAGAACTGCCGTCAAGCCCTTGCCGATATCGATGCGCAGCTGCGCCAGCGTCACGATCTGGTGCCCAACCTGGTCGAGACCGTGAAAGGCTATGCCGCGCACGAGAAGGGCACGCTCGAACAGGTGATCGCCGCGCGCAACCGCGCCGGGGGGACCGCTACACCGGGTGCCGAACAGGAATTTTCCGCCGCACTGGGCAAGCTGATCGCGCTGGGCGAGGCCTATCCCGATCTCAAGGCCAACAGCAACTTTCAGGCGTTGCAGGGCGAGTTGGCCGATATCGAGGACAAGCTGGCGGCGGCGCGCCGGGCGCTGAACGCGATTGCCGCGCGCTACAACGCCGCGCGCGAAAGCTTCCCGGCGGTGCTGTTCGCCGCCTCGATGGGGTTCCAGCCCGCCGATTTCCACGCCATCGCCGCCGCCGAGCGCGCCAGCGTGGGCGCCGTCCCCAGCGTGAAGTTCTGACATGGCCGAGCGCGAGGAGCTTGACGCCTTCACCAGCGATCCGGCCGTGCTTGGCTGGATGCAGGGCTTTCCGGCTGCGGCGGACAAGCGGCTGGCCTGGGCCCGCGCCGATCACATGCGCTTTCCCATGCACCGCTACGCCTTCTCGCGGATGCGCGAGTTCGTGCCCACGGCGCGGGTCGGGCGGGGGCAGGGGCCGGTCTGGGAGCTGCCCGAGGCCTGGCGCGACGACCTTGACGCGGTGAGCTTTACCGCGATGGGCGGGGGCGCGGAGATGAGCTGGAAGGACGCGCTCGCCGCCAATTTCACCGATGCGGTCTGCGTGTTGCACAAGGGCGCGCTGGTTTACGAGCGCTACCTTGGCCTGACCCGACGCGATACCCCGCACATCGCCTGGTCGGTGACCAAGAGCTTCGTCGGCACGCTGATGGAGATGCTGATCCACGAAGGCCGGATCGATCCCAAGGCTCCGGTCGCGGCGCTGATTCCGGAAATGGCGGCCAGCGGCTTTGCCGATGCCACCGTGGGCCAGGTGATGGACATGACCACCGGGCTGGCTTTCTCCGAGGAATATTCCGATCCCAATTCGGGGATCGGCGCGATGAGCAATGCCCTGGGGTTGACCCCGCGCACGCCGGGCTATCAGGGGCCGGATTCGGTGTTCGGATTTCTTCCCACCATCGGCAAGGCGGGTGAGCATGGCGAGCGCTTCATGTACCGCACCTGCAACACCGAGGTGCTCGGCTGGCTGATCGCCCGGACCGAGGGAAAGCGGTTGCAGGAGGTGCTGTCCGAACGGATCTGGCAGCCGCTGGGAATGGAGCAGGACGCCGATTTCCTGATCGATGGCTCCGGCATGGCCTTTGCCGGGGGCGGGCTTAACCCGGTGCTGCGCGACATGGCCCGGTTTGGCGAGGCAATGCGCTGCGATGGTGTGGGCAATGGCCGGCAGGTGATTCCCGCCGCCGTGGTCGAATCGGTGCGGCGCGGCGCCAAGCCGGAGGATTTCGCGCGTTCGACCTATCCGCACCTGCCCGGCTGGTCCTATCGCAGCCAGTGGTGGATCACCCACAACAACCGCGGCGCCTTTACCGCGCGGGGGATCCACGGGCAGGCGATCTATGTCGATCCGGCGGCGGAAATGGTCGTCGCGCGGTTTGCCTCGCACCCGATTGCTGCCAATTCGGCGATCGATCCTGCCTCGCTTCCGGCCTACGAGGCGCTGGCCGAACACCTGATCCGCGCGGGGTGAATTTTTGCCCCTGGCTGGGGGGCATTTTCACTTGCAGTTCACATCGGACGGCTTATAGGCACCCCCCGCTGCCCCAAGGGGACTTCCAATAACCGCAAGGCAGCCTTCGTCTTCGTGTTACCTGGCCGCAAGGCCTATTGGGGGTCCCTTGAGTTGCAGCACTATCCCGATGCGTCGTCAGTAGTTCGCGCCCTCGCGCCGGACGAACCCGTAATCCTCAATCGCCCGCACGCCGCCGCGCGCGCCGCCCGCTTCTTTGCCGAGAAGTTTCCGGGCAAGTCGCTCTATGCGGTCAAGGCCAATCCCTCGCCCGATCTGCTGCGGGTGTTGTGGGCCTCGGGCGTGACTCACTATGACGTCGCCTCGATCGCCGAGGTGCGGCTGGTGCGCTCGGTTCTGCCGGAAGCCACGCTGTGCTTCATGCACCCGGTCAAGACCCGCGCGGCGATTGCCGAGGCCTATCGCGAGCACGGGGTGCGGGTGTTCAGCCTGGACAGCCACGAAGAGCTGGAAAAGATCGTTGCCGCCACCGAGGGTGCGAGCGACCTTTCGCTGTGTGTGCGGCTGCGGGTCTCCTCGGACTATTCCGAGCTCAGCCTGGCCTCGAAGTTCGGGGTCGATCTGGCCGATGCCGCGCCGCTGCTCCAGGCGACCCGCCAGGTGGCCGATGCGCTGGGAATCTGCTTCCACGTCGGCAGCCAGGCGATGACCCCGTTTGCCTATGTCCAGGCGCTCGAACGGGTCCGCGCGGCGATCGTCGATGCGTCGGTCACGGTCGATATCGTCGATGTTGGCGGCGGTTTCCCCTCGATCTACCCGGGGATGGAACCGCCCCCGCTGGAAGACTATTTCACCGCGATCCACCGCGCCGCAGAATCGCTGCCGGTCTCCTATTCGTCCGAGCTGTGGTGCGAGCCCGGCCGGGCGCTGGCGGCCGAATACAGCTCGATGGTGGTGCGGGTCGAGCGCCGCCGCGGCGATGAGCTTTACATCAACGACGGGGCCTTTGGTGCGCTTTATGATGCGGCCCATGTCGGCTGGCGCTTCCCGGTGCGCAGTCTGGCCGAGGACCGCGGCGAGGAGTGCGCAGATTTCGCCTTCTATGGCCCCACCTGCGATGATGCCGATTACATGGAAGGCCCCTTTGCGCTTCCCGCCGGCATTCGCCCTGGCGACTACATCGAGGTGGGCATGCTCGGCGCCTACGGCGCGGCGATGAAGACCGCCTTCAACGGCTTCGGCCAGGCGCAGGTAGTCGAAGTTGGTGACGAACCGATGGCCAGCCAGTATCACGGCAACCGCCGCGATCCGCGCCACAGCGATAACGTGGTCTCGCTGCGCTGAGCACGTGGGGGCGGGGCTTCAGCTCCGCCCCTTCCCGTGCACCAGGATTGCAAGTTCGGTGCGGTTTTCCACCCCGACCTTGTCGAAGATCCGGTTGAGATAGACCTTGATCGAGCCTTCGGTCATCCCCAGCTGCGCGCCGATCTCACGGTTGCGCAGGCCCTTGGCCACCGCATCGGCGATCTGGCGTTCGCGCGGGGCGAGCCGGTCGAGCGTGCCGACTCCGGTCAAGGTCAGATCGAGCGCGCGACTGGTCAGCGCCGGATCGATAACCTTCTCGCCGCGTCCGACCCTTTCGATCGTCTCCACCAGCGATTGTTCGGCGCCCTGCTTGAAGACGATCGCGTTGACGTTGGCGCGCAGCGCCGCGATCAGCCGGTCATCGTCGATATGCGCGGTGAGCAGGATCACCGGTCGTTGATCGCCGTCTGTCCGCATCGCCTCGAGCACACCGATGCCATCGCGATCGGGCATCTGGACGTCGATGATCGCAACATCCGGATCGCACCGCGCGATCACTTGCAATGCTTCGTTGCCGTCCCCCGCCGACCCGGCGATCTCGATCCCGGCGCTACGCAGGACAGCCTCCACCCCGGTGCGCAGGAACGGATGGTCGTCGGCGATCACTACTCTGGTCATTCACGCCCCCGCACTGGAATTGTCATGACGATCCGGGTTTCGCCCGGACGCGAAGAGATTACCAGCGTGCCGCCAAGCGCGGCAAGCCGTTCCGTGAGCGAGCGGGGCAGTTCGGCCTCCGCACCACCGGGAAATCCCTGGCCGTTGTCGGTCACCGCAAGCGCCATCTGCCCGCGCCGGCGCGAGAGATCGACCCCGATGGTCGTCGCCGCACCGTGGCGCACGGCGTTGGCCACCGCCTCGCGGACCAGTTGCTGGATCTCGTAGATAAGCGGGGCGCTGGCTGAAATGCCCGCGTCGGCCTTGCCCAGCGCGATTCCGACATTCCAATAGCGGGCAAGCTGATCTGCCAGCTTGCCCAGTTCGAGTGCGAGCGAATGATCGCCGGGGGCACTCTCGGCTTCGCGCAGCCGCTTTATGATCTCGCGCACGTTTTCCTGTTCGCCCGAAATCCCGCCGCGGATCGAATCGAGCTCATCAAGCGGATCGCGGCCGTCTGCAATGATGTTGCGCAGCGCCGCGAGACGGAAACTCGCCCCGGCCAGCGATTGGGCGACACTGTCATGCAGGTCGCGCGCGATTGAGCTGCGCAGGCGCATGACGGCCGCATCATTGGCTACCGCCGCGTAATGCTCGCGGTCAAAGGCCAGCGCGATCTCCCGCCCGATTTCCAGGCAGAACGGCGCGTGATCCGCACTCATTCCGCTGATCCCGGAAAGTACCAGCAAGCCATGCCCCGTGGCGCCCGACAGCGGGACCGAAATCCCTTCATCGAACCACATTGACTGAACGGCTCCGGGTGGTTCGGAGCCTTTGCGGGCAAGCAGCCGGCCATTGTCCTTCAACACGAGCTGCCGGCGGCGTCGGCGATCAAAAAGCAGCGCCTCGCCCAAATCCTGGGCGGACAAGGCATCCGGGGGCAGCACACTGCGGCTGCGCCCGGACGGGCCATCGCTCGCCACAATCGCCCGGGGCTCCTCTTCATCGATCCAGGCCAGGGCGGCGCTTCTTGCTCCGCTGGCGGCGCGGGCAAAGGCAATCGCATCCTCCGGAATGCTGGCCGGCTGTCCATCGGGAGCCACGAAACGGGGCCTTGCGGTTGCCCGTCTTTGCGATCCGAACCATACCAGAACCAGGGCCATCAGCACCATGTAGGCGATGCGTCGGCCAAAGCGGAACAGGTCCATGACGACGCCGGTCTCGTGCAGCCGCGCGCCCAGCATGACAAAGGCAATGCTGATCGCAGCCGCCAGCCACGCGGTGACGCGCCAGCCCCATCGGGCAATCGCCGCGAGCATCAGGAACGCGAAGAAGCTCAGGAACGGGCTGACAAAGTCGCTGCTGGAATTTTCGGTATAAAACACCGCCAGGAGAAAAACGGCGACATCGATGGCGAAAACCGGCGCGGCGGCCAGGTGATCGTACCACCAGCTGCGCCAGGCAACGACTGTCAGCACCACCGCAAGGCCAAGGTATCCAAGCAAGACCTCAAGCCCGAACACGTCCGCACGCGCGGGCTGCATCGGATCGAGCCACAGGGCGATCGCGAAGACCATTGCCATGACGAGGCGGCACAGGGCGATAACCCGCCCCGAGCGGTGTTCGAACAGGCGTGAATAGGCCGCTCCGGGTGGCGTCATGACGGAGCGACCGCCGCCCCGGTCAGGCAGCGAGTTTGAGGTCCATCCGGCCCCAGATTTCCACCAGGGCGCCGGTCAGGTCCCGCATCATCGCTTCGGTATGCGCCGGGCCGGGGGTGAAGCGCAGCCGCTCGGTCCCGCGCGGCACGGTCGGATAGTTGATCGGCTGGACATAGACCCCGTACTCGGCGAGCAGGATGTCGCTGATCTTCTTGGCCTTGACCGGATCGCCAACCATCAGCGGGACGATGTGGGTGGTCGAATCCATCACCGGCAACCCGGCTTCGCGCATCATGGCCTTGAGCATCGCGGCGGCAGCCTGCTGCCCCTCGCGCTCGAGCGATGAGCTCTTGAGGTGGCGGACCGAGGCCAGCACCCCGGCGACCAGCACGGGCGAGAGGCTGGTGGTGAAGATAAATCCCGGCGCGTAGGAACGGATCACGTCGATGATCCGTGCATCGGCCGCGATATAGCCGCCCATCACCCCGAAGGCCTTGCCCAGCGTACCTTCGATGATGTCGATGCGGTGCGCGGCCTCGTCGCGATCGGTGATCCCGCCGCCGCGCGGTCCGTACATGCCGACCGCATGGACCTCGTCGATATAGGTCAGCGCGTTGTACTTTTCGGCCAGGTCGCAGATCGCGTGGATCGGCGCGACATCGCCCTCCATCGAATAGACGCTTTCAAACGCGATCAGCTTGGGAACCGAAGGCTCCTCGGCGGCCAGCAATTCCTCAAGGTGTTCAAGATCGTTGTGGCGGAACACGCGCTTTTCCGCGCCCGAATTGCGGATCCCCGCAATCATGCTGGCGTGGTTGAGCTCGTCGGAAAAGATCACGCAGCCAGGCAGCACCTTGGCGAGGGTGGAGAGCGTCGCATCGTTCGAGACATAGCCCGATGTGAACAGCAGCGCCCCCTCCTTGCCATGGAGATCGGCCAGTTCGGCCTCAAGATCGACGTGGTAATGGGTGTTGCCGCCGATGTTGCGGGTGCCGCCCGATCCGGCGCCGACATCGTTCAGCGCTTCTTCCATCGCCGCGATCACCTTGGGGTGCTGGCCCATCGCCAGGTAATCGTTGCTGCACCATACGGTGATCGGCTTGGGCCCGTTGTGCCCGGCAAAGCAGCGCGCGTTGGGATACTGGCCCTTGTTGCGCAGGATATCGAGGAAAACGCGGTAGCGGCCCTCGGCGTGGAGACGCTCGATCGCCTGGTCGAAAATATGTTCGTAGTTCACTTGGGGGCCAACTCCGCAAGCGGCTGTGTCGCCTTGAATGGAGGCGCTCTAGCTCAAGTTTCAAAGCAAGACTAGCGGCTTCTTGCGTTGGTGAAACCTTCGCTGGCGCCTACCGAATTGGCTTCGTCGGCGATCCAGCGAAAGTCGTGGCCGGGCACCACGATCAGGCGCGGGCTCTCCTGTTTGAGCGCCTTGATGGTGAGCAGCCAGGAATAGACCTCGGCACGGTCTTCGGGCGCGATCCAATCGCCGACCAGGCGCGAGCGGGCGCGGGTTTCGATCCAGCTTTGCGCGAAGGTCGCGATGTCGCCGGCGAACAGGTATTCGCGGCCATCGGCCAGCCGCGCGTAGACCATCTGCGATCCGGGGGTGTGGCTGGGCGCGGGGATCACCACTACGCCAGGTGCCAGCGCGGCCGGTGTCGCCGTGCCGAGCATAGGATCGGGACGAGGGTCCGGTCCGCTCCAGCGCAATCGGGTCGCGAGCGGGGCAGAGGGAAGCTGCGCGGGATTGAGCCGTGCGGCCTGCTGCAAGGCCGCTCCGCCGTGGGCGGCGAGAGCGCCGAGATGATCGGGGTGCTCGTGGGTGACGAGGATTGTCCCGGCCCCGTCCATAGCCTGCTCGACCCGCGCCTGGTTGGCGGGTGAAAAATGGGTCATCCCCATGCTCTTGGCATCGCTGGCGGTCAGCCCGCTGTCGATCAGGATCGGCTTGCCCCCCGGTACCGGAAGCCGCCAGGCCATCACCGCCACCAGCTTGCGTTTGAACCCCGATCCGGCCACGAACAAGTCACCCGGTAGGCTGCGCGAGGCGACAACCTCGTACTCGACACCGCTGGGAGCCTGACCGGGAAGCGAGGCGGCGAGCGAACGCAACGCGGCGATGTGGAGCGGCTTGGCCCGGGCATCGCCGTGGCCGTTTTCAAGCAGCAACCAGTAATAGGGCGCGCCGAACAGCAGCAGGAACAGCGCAAGCAGGATGTTGAGCCGCCGGGTCATGGCGCATCCTCGCGCGCTTGCGCACGGGTTCCGGGAGCGAATGGCACGAACGGGGCAGCAGCATCCATTCCGGTGGCAATCCTTCAAACCGTGCTTGGCATGGCCCCTGCCTTGTAGCTACGATTGACCGGAAAAGGGAAGGGACGGCAATGCACCAATTCTATGCCATGGCTTTGGGGTATCTTCTCGGCTCGATTCCCTTCGGGCTGATCCTCACCAACCTGTTTGGGAATGGCAACCTGCGCCAGATCGGATCGGGCAATATCGGTGCCACCAATGTGCTGCGCACCGGCAACAAGGGTTTGGCGGCGGCAACCCTGCTGCTCGATGGGGCAAAAGGGTTCCTGGGCGTGTGGCTGGCGCAGCGCTGGCTGCCCGGCGCCGCGCCGCTGGCCGCGCTGGGCGCGGTTCTGGGCCATTGCTTTCCGGTGTGGCTGAGGTTTCGCGGCGGCAAGGGGGTGGCCACCACCATGGGAGTATCGCTCGCGCTCGCCTGGCCGATAGGGCTGGTCTATGCCGGCACATGGCTGGCGATGCTGGTGCTGACGCGGATTTCCTCCCTCTCGGGGATGACTGCGGCGCTGGCCTGTCCCTTGACGGCCTACCTGCTTGGGCGGATCGATCTGGTTCCGGTGCTGGGTGCGATCGCGCTGCTGGTGCTGTTCCTGCACCGCGCCAACATCGGTCGGCTGCGCAGCGGCACCGAACCCAGGGTGGGTAGCAAGGCCTGATGGCTGATCTTTCGCAGGAGGAAGCCTTTGCGCGCATCCGTCTGCTGCGCTCGCCCAATATCGGTCCGGTCAGCTACCATCAGCTGCTGCGGAGGTTCGGCGGTGCGATAGCGGTGCTGGCGGGCTTGCCCGATCTTGCCGCGCGGGGCGGGGCGCCCTATCACCCGGCACCGCAGGAGCGCATCGCGGGCGAGATTGCGGCGCTGTGCAAGGCTGGCGGGCATTATCTGTTTCACGATTCCCCCGCCTATCCCCCGCTGCTCGCCGAACTCGCCGATGCGCCACCGATCCTCACCGCGCGGGGCGATACCGCGCTGGCGGCGCGGCCCTGCGTGGCGGTTGTCGGTGCGCGCAATGCCTCGGCGGCGGCGGTCAAGCTGACCCGCCAGCTCTGTGCCGACCTGTCCGATGCGGGTTTCGTGGTGGTTTCGGGCCTGGCGCGGGGGATCGATGGCGCGGCGCACCGCGCGGCGCTGGATGGCGGCACGATCGGAGTCATCGCCAGCGGGATCGATATTGCCTACCCGCCCGAGCACCGGGAATTGCAGGAAGAGGTCGCGGGGCGTGGCTTGCTGCTGGCCGAACAGCCTCCCGGAACCGAGCCGCTGGCGCGCCATTTCCCTTCGCGTAACCGGATCATCGCCGGGATCGCGGCGGGAACGCTGGTGGTTGAGGCGGCGCCCAAGTCCGGCTCGCTGATCACCGCGCGGCTCGCCGCCGAGGCCGGGCGCGAGGTGATGGCGGTTCCCGGTTCGCCGCTCGATCCGCGCGCCCAGGGCTGCAACCTGCTGATCCGCGAAGGCGCGGTGCTGGTGCAATCGGCCGCCGACGCGGTTGAGCTGCTGACGGGATTTACCGGAGCTCCGCGTTCGCGGCTGCGTGAGACCACCGCCCAGTTCGATGCCTTGCCCGAGGATCTGGATCAGCGACCGGCCGATATCGCCGCCATGCTCACGCTCGCACCGGTCGCCGTCGATGAACTGATCCGGCAGAGCGGAGAAACCGCCCAGGCGGTGCAATTGGCCTTGCTGGAACTGGAGCTGGCGGGCAGACTGGCGCGGCATGCCGGGGGCCGTGTCAGCCTGGCAGGCTGATGGAGATTCGCATGAGCAAATTCCCTTCGCGCATGTTTCGCTGGGCGGCGATCTACGGCGTGATCGTGCTCACCCCGCTGTATCTTCTCCCCTTGCCGCACGAGAAGGCCGAGACCTATCTCGGTTTTATCGGCCTGGCCCTTGCCTTCCAGGGCGTGTTCTGGGTGATCGGAGGCGATCCGGTGCGCTATCGGGCGTTGATGCCCTGGGCCATCGCGGAGAAGTTTGTTTTCGGCCTGCCGGCGCTCGCCCTGTTCCTGATCGGAGTAACGCCCCGCGAGATTGCGCTGTTTGCCGCGATCGACCTGATGCTGGGGATCGGTTTCATGATCGCCTGGCAGCGCACGCCAGAAGCCGCTTCCTAGGCCACAAACTCACAATCGGCACCATCGAGGTTTGAGTCAAAATGGCTCAGTGCAAGGAGGGAAGGCGCAGGAATATGTCGATATTTCCAGACTTCCCGACGCAGCAATGGGCCATTTTGAACAAATCCCTGCGGGACGCCGGAATGGCTTCCATCTCGGCCAAACCCGCCCCTGGAAAGGCAACCAGCCTTTCCGGCGGGCGGCTTCGCCCGATCTGTTCGCCATTCCGGCGCTTCGATGGTGCCGATTGTGAGTTTGTGGCCTAACAGGCGAAGCCCTTCTTGGTCCGCGTGCACCAGCTGGTGGCGCGGAAATAGGTCTGCGCGAATTCAAGATCGGCCACGGTCGGCAGACGCCGCCAGGCAATCTGGCGCACGTGCATGTCGCGCGGGCCCGCCACTACCAGCATCATGTTGGTCTCGGGGAGCCCGGTCGCCGGGTTTTTCGGACAATCGACCCGCAGCGTTACCGCCGGGCGGCGACTGACCTGGCCCTGGTTCATGATAATCCCCTTGCCCGCAGGGCAGAAAGAAGGGATCGCCCCGAAAATGTTAGCGGCATAGGCCTGGGGCGTGAGCCGCTGGGCCACACCGGTAAAGCGCTGATCGGTGAGCATGCTGCTCCAGCGTTCGACCGTCTCGCC
>JAKOWQ010000317.1 GCA_029781465.1 Pseudomonadota bacterium | reverse complement strand
AGGCAGCACGACCATGCCGCGCACCATCTGGTCGGCGTGACGCGGATCGACGCCCAGGTTGAGCGAGACTTCAAGCGTCTCATCGAACTTGGCCGACTTGAGATCCTTGAGCAGCGCGATGGCTTCATCGACGCCGTAGAGCTTCTGGTTGTCGCCCAGCTTTTCGGTCAGGGCCTTCTGCTTCTTGGTCTGCTTTGCCATGTCCTCAGCCCTCCACAACCTGCAGGCCCATCGAACGGGCGCTGCCTTCGATGATCTTCGCGGCCTGCTCGATCGAGTTGGCGTTGAGATCCTTCATCTTGGCTTCGGCGATTTCGGCAAGCTGCGAACGCTTGATCGTTCCGGCGGAAACCTTGCCCGGCTCCTTCGAGCCCGACTTGAGGTTCAGGGCCTTCTTGATGAAGAAGGTTGCCGGCGGGGTTTTGGTGACGAACGTGAAGCTGCGATCGGCATAGACGGTGATGATCGTGGGCAGCGGGGTGCCCTTGTCGATCTCCTGCGTGGCGGCATTGAACGCCTTGCAGAATTCCATGATGTTGACGCCGCGCTGACCCAGCGCCGGACCGATCGGCGGAGCGGGCTTGGCATCGCCAGCCGGCACCTGCAGCTTGATATAGCCTTCGATTTTCTTGGCCACGAGGGGCCTCCTTTCTTCCTGTTGCCCCGCAGGGCTCAGAGTGAGCGGTCAAACAGAGGCCCGAAGGCCGCCTTCCGCACGGAACACCGGGCCAAAGCCCGATGAACGCGCGCGCCTAGCTGTTCGTCGGAGGAAATGCAACCTTTGACGAGTGAACTCGCCCTTTTTGCGGATCGGCTGCCACAAGGCCGCCATGACCAGCCGCCGTCCGATCCCGTCGCTCGCCGGCCAGGCCGCCGCCCTGGCGGCACTGCTGTTGCTGACGGCGACGGCAAGCGATGCGCGCGAGCGCAAGACGATCGATCCCGCCGCCAAGATGGCCCCGCTCAAGCCCGCCGTGATCGACGAAACCCTGGCGATCGGCGGCGAGGAGCTCAAGGCGCGCAAGCTGCGCTCACGCCTGACCGTCGAAGTCGGGGTCAACGGCACAGGCCCCTACCGCTTCGTGGTCGACAGCGGGGCCGATACCTCGGTGATCGGCGAGCGTCTGGCCAGGGCGCTCCAGCTTCCTGCAGCCGGGTCGGTGCTGCTCAACAGCGTCACCGAATCACGCCGGGTTGACCGGGTTCTGGTATCGTCGCTGCGGCTGGGCTCGTCCGAATTCAACGATCTTCAGCTGCCGCGACTGAGCGAAAGCCACATTGGCGCACCAGGGATGATCGGGCTCGATGCACTGGTCGAGCAGCGCCTGATGCTCGATTTCGACAAGCGCCGGATCGCCGTCGAAGATGCCAAGAAGCCCGCCGCGCAGATGGATGGTGAGATCGTGGTCACCGCCCGGCTCAAACGCGGCCAGCTGATCCTGACCCAGGTCAGGGCCAACGGCTTGCCGCTCGATGCGGTGATCGATACCGGATCCGAGGTGACGATCGGCAACACCGCGCTGCGCAATCGCATCCTCAAGCGCAAGAATGTGCAAGTGCAGATGGTCGAGGTGATTGGAGTGACCGGCGCCCCGGCAACGGTCGAACTGGTGGTGGTGGATGAACTGCGCGTCGGCGCGGTGATCCTCAACAACGTGCCGGTGGCCTTCGCCGACGTCCCCCCGTTCGACGTATTCGGTCTGCAGGACCGGCCCGCGCTACTGCTGGGCACCGACATGCTCGAGAATTTCCGCCGCGTCAGCCTCGATTTCCGCTCACGCAAGGTGCGCTTCCAGCTGCGCAATTGCGGCGGACGCGGGATCGTGATTTCCACCACCGGCACGGCGGGCCGCATCTCGGCCGAGCGCGGGCACGCCTCGGTCTGCGGGAACTAGCCCCGCAGACCGGGTCGCTCACTTCACCAGTTCGACTTCCTCGAAGCCCAGCTCGACCGGGGTGGCGCGGCCAAAGATCGAAACCGAGACCTTGACCCGCTGCTTGTCGAAATCGAGCTCTTCGACCACGCCGGTGAACGAGTTGAACGGCCCGGCATTGACCTTGACCGAATCGCCGATGTCGAAATCGATCAGCACATCGCGGCGCGGCGCGGCGGCGGCCTGATCGCGGGCACCGAAATAGCGCGCCGCCTCGCGCTCGGAAATCGGCTGCGGCTTGCCATTGGGGCCGAGAAATCCGGTAACCTTGGGGGTGTTCTTGACGAGGTGATAGACATCGTCGTTCAGACCCAGCTTGGCGAGGACGTAGCCGGGCATGGTTTTGCGCTCGACCTGAACCTTCTTGCCGCGCTTGACCTCGGTCACGGTCTCATGCGGGACCTCGACCGCTTCGACCAGCGCCGAAAGGCCCATGCGCTCCGCTTCCGAAAGGATCGAATCGCGAACCTTGTTCTCGAAACCCGAATAGGCGTGAATGATGTACCAGCGAGCCATATCAGCCTCGTATTTCCCTTCTAGGCGGCGAGCGAGAGGAGCTGGCGCACGATCCAGCCGAACAGCGAATCGACGCCGAGGAAGAACACCGCCAGCACCACCATCATGATTCCCACGAAGATCGCCGTGGTCGAGGTTTCGCGCCAGGTGGGCCAGACCACCTTGCTTGCCTCGCTGCGGACCTGGCGCAGGAATTCGCCGGGATTGAACTTGGCCATGGCCTTCTTGCCTCTTGATCTTCGAAAGGGTTGAACCCGTTGCCTTACGCCTTGGGGGAACAGCGCCGCCCCCGGCGGCTGGTTCAGCGCGTCCGGGGGGAGCAGGTGTTCTCCATGTGCGGAAGACACCGCCGCACTTAGCTATCGCCAACCGGTTTTGCAAGCCGGGCCAGCAGCCAGCCGTGCCCGCGCGCGACGATTGCCGCCCCGGCGGGCAGCTTGGCCGGTTCCTGCCAGCCGATGTACCACAGCCAGTCGGCCGAGCGGGCGGGGATATAGGTGGAAAGATCGATCGGCCTGCCGGGGCGGATCAGCAGGCGGTGGAATGGATCGAGGAACCGGTCGCCGCCCTCGCGGATGGTCAGCATGTGGACCTTGGGCAGGGCGAAGTTGGAATTGTTGAGCGCATCCTTGCGCACCACCGCCCAGGCACCGGTGTGCTCCTGGGTATTGTAGCCCCACAGCCCGCGCTCGGTCACCACCAGGCTGGCGATCCGCGCGCCTTGCGGAACATGATCGAGCGCCTTGAGAAGTTCGGCGGTCTGGCGCGAGCCGGTCACCCACTGATCGGTGGTCAGCCCAAGCCTGCCCAGGAAGATCATCGGCGCAAGCAGCAGCAGCCAGCGCGGCGTCTTCCAGCTCAGCGCCAGGCACGAGACCAAGAGCCCCGACGAGATCATCCGCGCATCGACCAGATCGCCGCCGAAGATGTGGCGCGGCATGACCAGTGCCAGCAGCAGCATGATCACCCCGGCCCAGCCAAGCCGGCCATCGAAGCGGCGCATCGCGATCGAGCCGATCAGTACCAGGGCGATCAGCCCCAGGCAGGCATAATCCAGCCACTGGATCGATCCGCGCATCGCCTGGCGCCAGACCGCTTCCTTGTAGACATCCCAGTTGCGGCCATAGGAAATGAGCTGCGAAGATCCGCCAAAGGCCAGCAGGCCGATGAAGGGGAGCGTCAGCGGCATCGGCTTGAAGAAGGCATCGATCCCCTTGTGGCGCTGCCATTCGTAGCCGAAGACCAGGATCCCCAGCACACCCCATCCCGAAACGTGGCACAGCCAGACCAGGATCCCGATCGGCATGAACAGCCAGGACCGCCAGCGCTTGCCCTCGAGTTCGACCCACAGCGCAAAGGCGAACAGCGCCAGGGCGAGACTCAGCCCGAAATTGAGGAATCCCAGGTGCAGTGCGGGCGACCAGATGAAAATGAAGGCCAGCATCGATCCCAGGCCGATCCGGCGCCGCAGCGCCCATTCGGCCGAGAGGATCCCCAGCCCGGTGAGGACCGGAATGATCCCCGCGATCAACCTGCCCGCCGCCTCGAACGGCATTACCGCACTGAGCGGACGGATCAGCAGATCGGCCCCCAGATTGCCCATCCAGCGCCACTCAAAGCCGTAATAGCGCTGCAGGAACGGGCTGTGATCGCGGGTCAGCATGACGTGAAAGCGCGCCATGTGCGCGGGATAGTCGACCATTTGGGGATAGACGACCAGCAGCATCGGCAGCGCCGAGATCAACGCAAGGGCGATGCCCAGCCACAGCCCCTCGCGCGGGCTCGGCTCTTCGGCGAGCCATGCACCAGGCGAGCGCCTGCGGGTATTGAACTGCTCGAAGGGAGGTTCAGCAGACATCGACAGACCCTGCGATCGGGAAAGTGGCAGGAGTGGCAGGAGTGGCAGGATTCGAACCCGCGGCCCTCGGTTTTGGAGACCGATGCTCTACCAGCTGAGCTACACTCCTCCAGGCGCCGGTGCCCCTACAGGCTTGACCGGCGGATGACAAGCTGTCTGCAAGGGTCCATAGAAAGAAAAGCCGTGCACGCGCCCGCATCAAACCCGCCGATCGATCCCGAGCTGCTGCTGCTCGCCTATCGCAGCGGCGTGTTTCCGATGGCCGACGCGCGCGACGATCCCGAACTGTTCTGGGTTGAACCGCGGCGGCGCGCAATTCTGCCGCTCGACGGGTTCCATTGTTCGCATTCGCTTGCCCGGACACTGCGCCGGGGCGGCTTCGAGGTCAGTTGCAACCGTGCTTTCGGCGAGGTCATCCGGGCCTGCGCAGGGCCAAGACGCGACAGCGGCGAGACCTGGATCAGCGGGCGAATCGAACAAAGCTACCGCGAATTGCACCGGCTTGGCCGTGCCCACTCGATCGAATGCTGGCAGGACGGCGCACTGGTCGGCGGACTCTACGGGGTCGGATTCGATCGGGTGTTCTGCGGCGAATCGATGTTCAGCCGGGTTGCGGACGCCTCCAAGGTGGCCCTGGCCTGGCTGGTGGCGGCGCTGCGGCTGGGCGGATGCAGCCTGCTCGATTGCCAGTTCATCACCCCGCATCTGGCTTCGATGGGCGCGATCGAGATAAGCCAGGAGCGCTATCTCAAGCTCCTGCGCACGGCTCAGTTTGCGGCAGGAGCCGGACTGGCCGAAGCTGCAGCGGACGGCGAGGCTGCAGGCGTCGGGCTTCCGGCCGGCTTCGGCGCGCTGCTGGGCGCCGCGAAATCGGCGGGGTTTTCCTCCTCACCGGGGAATTTCATCGCGCAGTCCTTCACCCACACATCGTAAACCGGGTGCTCGACCACGTTGACCGAGGGCGATTCCTTGTAGAGCCAGCCCGAAAAGACCTTGTGCCACGCCAAAGGCTGCTGCGCGCTGGCGCGCTCTTCAACGAACACCTGCACGAAGGCCCCGGTCAGCGGCGGATTCTCCCACGGCGGGGTGCGTTCGCAGGCAGCCAGCTTGACGATCAGGTTCCCG
Organism: Pseudomonadota bacterium; assembly: GCA_029781465.1. Classification (GTDB taxonomy): domain Bacteria; phylum Pseudomonadota; class Alphaproteobacteria; order Sphingomonadales; family Sphingomonadaceae; genus Novosphingobium. The sequence continues at coordinate 17,005 of JAKOWQ010000317.1, read as the reverse complement.
ATCCGGCGCGATTCGCCCGACTTGAGCACCAGATCCTGTTCGAGGTTGTTGCGCTTGTTGAGCAGGCCCAGCGTGGCCACGCGGTCCTTGACCGGCGTGCCGTATTCGCTCTCGACCACAGGGGCATTGGCCGATTGTCCCGCCACGGCCTGCGGAATGTCGGTGGCGCGCGCCTCGCCCAGTTCATCCTTGCCCTTGCAGCCGGAGACAGCCGTGCCCAGCAACAGGATGAGCGCCAGCGCCGGCTTCACTGGATCAGGCGTCCGGCGACCAGGATTCATAGTCTCGCACAACGTGCGCCGGGCTGTAGGCCGCGCTGCTGCCGGTGGCATTGGGGCTGTATTCGGTTTCCCACTGGCGCGGCGGCGGCAGATTGCTTTCCGGCAATCCATCGAACGAGCCATGCAGCCAGCCATGCCACTCGGCCGGGATGCGGCTGGCATCGTTGGCACCGTTGTAGATCACCCAGCGCCGCTCGCGCCCGGCCCAGGGGTGCCCCTTGGGGAAGGGCTTCTTCGCACGGTAATAGGTGTTGCCCTGGGCATCGCTGCCCACCTTCTCTCCGGTCAGCGCGGAATTGAGCAGGGTGGTAACGGTTGCATCGTTCCACCAGGTGAAGATCTTGCCGAGGATTCCCATGCGGCTGCGCCTAGCCCAAATGGCGGCGCTGGGAAAGGGGGTGCGGCCTTACCATTCCACCTTGTCGCCGGGGACGATCCCCAGTTCGGCGGCACGGCCGCCGTTGAGTTCGAGCACGCCCCTGACCAGCCCGACCGAGCTGAGCGGAGTGAGATCGTAAGGCACGGCATTGGCGGCGATGTTGCTGATTCGCCCGTCGGTGCCGATGAACACGATATCGAGCGGAAGCACGGTGTTGCGCATCCAGAAGCTGGCGCCGCGCGGCGGGTCCATGGGGAAGATCATCCCCTCGTTCGGACCCATCGCGGTGCGGTACATCAATCCGCGTGCCTGTTCGGGTCCGCTGCGCGCGATCTCCACCCGGAACGAAAGCTTCTTTCCCGCATGGGTGACGGTCAGCGGGATCACCTCGAGGCCCGAAACCGGGTGAAGCACGGGCGCGGTCTGGCGCGCGCGCGCCGCCTCGCCAGGCGCCGGGGCGCAGGCCACAGCAGCCAGCAACAATGCCCCCAGCATGGTCTTGCGGATCATTCGCCCTTGTCCATTTCACTGGTGTCCTTCTCGCTGGCCCAGGCCTCGACCGTGGACAGATCCGGGGCATCGACCAATTCGCGCGCGCTGTCCAGCCGGTGTCCCGCGCGCAGCATCGCGGCAAGCTGCTTTTCGCGCTGTGCCCGGTCGGGAGGCTGCGCACCGAACGGACCGAACCCACGTCGGCGCGCCAGGGCAAGCGCCGCGTGGCGCTCCGCGGCCTCGTCGGCGCGCGCAGCCGCACGCGCCTCTTCGTCGATCCCCGCCGCGCTGAGTGCCTGGGCGATCCGCCGCGGGCCATAGCCGCGCCGCAGCAAGCTGGAAGTGCGGGCGCGGGCAAAGGCGGCATCGTCGACATAGCCCGCCGTCACGAAGCGCTCGATCAAGGCGGAAAGCGGTGGCTCGCGTTCGTCTTCCCAGCCGCGCTCGCGCAGCTTGCGCGTGAGGTATGCCTCAAGCTTTGCCGCGCTGGTGGCGAAGCGCGCGACATAGGCCAGGGCCAGCTCTTCAAGCCGGGCCGGATCGAGCGGACGGGGATTGCGGCGGGGGTGGGCCATGATCGGCCTTATTCGTGCCACACTGTGCCGCAAAGGGGAATCCCGGGCGGCGGACAATTGAGGGGCCCGGCGCCGGAACGACAACTCCGGATGATGCCGAATTCGGCGCATCTCCAAGAAAACAAACGGGTTTTTTGCATGACAGACACCGCCACAGACGTGACGAGTGCTCCCGCCGCCTTGGTGGCGACCCCCAACGACGATGCGCTGGCGCGCCGCCTGTCGGACTTTGCCACCTTCGGCGAGGCGATCGACTATGCCGCGCGCGGCCAGCGGGGGATGAATTTCCACGATCCGCGCGGCACGCTGAAACGCGTCTATCCCTTCTCCGAGCTGCGCGAGGATGCGCTGGTCATGGCCCGGCGGCTGATCGCCCACGGCGTGGCCAAGGGCGACCGGATCGCCCTGGTGGCCGAGACCGGCCCCGAGTTCGCCGCGCTGTTCTGCGGCTGCATCTATGCCGGTGCCTGGCCGGTGCCGCTGCCGCTGCCGACCAGCTTTGGCGGCAAGGACAGCTACATCGACCAGCTTGCGGTCCAGCTCGCATCGAGCGATCCGCTGGCGCTGTTCTATCCGGCTGAGATTGCCGAGATGGCCGGTGCCGCCGCCGCGCGGCAGGGCTGCCAGGGGATCGTCTGGGAAGAATTCGCGCTCAATCCGGCCCCGGAATGCCCGCTCCCCGAATCCAGCCCCGACGACATCTGCTATCTGCAATATTCCTCGGGCTCGACCCGGTTTCCGCACGGCGTCGCGGTGACCCACGCTTCGCTGCTCAACAATCTCGCCGGACACGGCGAAGGCATGAAGCTGGTCGAAGGCGACCGGTGCATTTCCTGGCTGCCGTGGTATCACGACATGGGGCTGGTCGGCTGCTTCCTCTCGATCATCGCCAACCAGGTTTCGACCGACTACCTCAAGACCGAGGATTTCGCCCGTCGCCCGCTGGCCTGGCTCGACCTGATCAGCCGCAATCCGGGCAATTCGATCTCCTATTCGCCCACCTTCGGCTATGACATCTGCGCCCGGCGCATTTCCAGCCAGAGCCACGTCAGCGAGCGCTTCGATCTGTCGCGCTGGCGGATCGCCGGCAACGGGGCCGACATGATCCGGCCCGACGTGATGCAGGGCTTCGTCAATGCCTTTACCGAAGCGGGATTCAAGGCAAACGCCTTCCTTCCCTCCTATGGCCTGGCCGAGGCCACCCTGGCGGTGACGATCATGCCGCCGGGCGAGGGGATCCGGGTCGAACTGGTTGAGGAAGAGCGGCTTTCGGGCACTTCGCGCGATCTTTCGCGCCCGGCGCGCTACCGCGCGATCGTCAACTGCGGCAAGCCGGTCAAGGACATGACGATCGAGATCCGGGGCGAACACGGCGAAGTCCTCGCCGATCATCACATCGGCAAGGTGTGGTGCAAGGGCCCCTCGGTGATGGTCGGCTATTTCCGCGATGCGGAAGCGACCGAGGCCTGCATGGTCGATGGCTGGCTCGATACCGGCGACATGGGCTATCAGGTCGACGGCTACCTGTTCATCGTCGGCCGGGCGAAGGACATGATCATCATCAACGGCAAGAACCACTGGCCGCAGGACATCGAGTGGGCGGTGGAGCAATTGCCCGGGTTCAACCACGGCGATATCGCCGCCTTCTCGGTAGAGACCGACAACGGCGAGGAGGCACCGGCCGTGCTGGTCCACTGCCGCGTGTCCGATCCGGTTGCCCGCGTCGAACTGCGCGATCTGATCCGCGACAAGGTGCGCTCGATCACCGGCATGAACTGCATCGTCGAGCTGGTTCCGCCACGCACCCTGCCGCGCACCAGCTCGGGCAAGCTCAGCCGGGCCAAGGCCAAGAAGCTCTACCTCTCGGGCGAAATCGAGCCGTTCAGGCTGGCGGCCTGAAATCCGTCCCCAGCCGGGACATCCAGGCCCATTGCCAATCCCGGCTCAGCCAATAAGGTGGGCGCCGGGTCGCAGTCTTGTTGCCGGGAGAGAGGCGATGGACCGCGAAGCGCTGCCGCCCGAAATGCTAGGTGTCCTGGTGGGGTGGTCGCATCTCAAGCAGGGCGATGGACTCAACCTCAACTTGCAATGCGTGCGATCGCGCGATGCGCGCAGCAGGCCGGAGGTCGATTCGCACCATCTGATGCTGACCCGCCAACAGGCCGCGGTGCTGGCAAACTATTTGTTTGAGGCATCCGGACAGGCCCAGCCGGTTCGCCGGACCGGCATTCTGGCGAGACTGCTTGGCGCCTGAGCAGCGCGGCCCGGCAATGGCCTGACCCACCCCCTATTTCTCGATCACCCACATGCCCTGCTCGAAACGGTAGACATGGGGCGAGATGCAGCGTTCGGCGCTGCGGCAGTCGGCCGCGACGGCTTCGGCGAAGCGATCGAGCCCAGGCCCTTCGCCCATCAGCGAAACCATTACGAACTGGTCCGAAGTAACCGTAACGAACAGGTCCGGTCCGATTGCATCGCGCACCGCCTGCCAGCCTTGGGTATCGGCAAGCATCGAACCGACATATTCCTCACCTTCGAACATCGCCGCCGATGCCAGCAAGGAAGCCGGATCGGGCAGCGCGGGGATGGCGCTGAGAGTCTGGGTCCGCGCCAGTGCCCAGGCCGCCTCGGGCTTGATCCGCATCCGCTTGAGGTCGGCCGCATTGGCCAGCGCGATCTGGGTCGGGCTGTCGAGCGCCAGTATCTCGTAGAGATCGTCGCCGATCTTGCGCGCGAAGAACCAGGGTTGGCGCTTTTCCTTGCTGCCTTGCTGCTGCGCCGCATCGTAGTAGTCCGCCCCGCGCACGATACCCCGCAGGTTCTCGCGCCGGGCCTCGGGAAGCGGCGCCAGCGCCTTGGCAACGAAATTGTCCTTGCCAGCTTCGCAATTTTCGGCCGGAACGTTGCGGCAAAAATCGTAGAGCCGGTAGAGCATCAGCTGAGCGCCATCGTGCCCCCCACCCTTCACCGCTACCTGCAGCGGCACGGCGCCATCGTTGGCGAAGACCGATTCGGGATGGGCCGCCTTGAGCCGTGCGATCATTTCGCCGGCAAATTGGGCCGGACTTTTTTCAGCCAGCGCGGGACGCGATGCCAGGAGCAGAATCAGGGCACAGATCGCACGTTTCATTTCCGCATCCTAGCAACCGGAATCGACCAGCGCCACGCATCCCGCTTGCCCGCCCTGTCTTATTTGAATAATACAGCTTGCGAAGCCGTCCGCTTGCCCCCATCTTGGCGGCTCGATCTGTTGTGAAAGGTTCGGACTCGAAAGCCATGGCCAAGCAGCCCAGCGAAAGCGCACTCGATGCGCCCACCATTACCCTCTCGCCGCCCGATCCGGTGCCCGTGGTAACCGCCGAGAAGGCGGCCGGGCTGGTTCCGGTGTCGGACGACAACAAGTCCAAGCTTGAAGCCAAGGTCGATGGCTTCATTGCCGATCTGGTCTCGGTCGATGCCAATTCGCCCGAATTCGGCAAGAAGGTCGATCAGATCACCAACATGGGGCGCAAGGAAATCCTTTCGGCAGCCGGCATGTCGAACCGGTTCCTCGATCGCCCGATCCGCGCGATGGACAAGGATTCGGGCGTCGGCGCCAACCTGGCCGAACTGCGCAAGACCGTGGAGGAACTCGATCCGGGCAAGGCCGGCAAGCTTTCCACCGGCCGCAAGTTCCTGGGGATCATTCCCTTCGGCAACCCGATGAAGCGTTATTTCCAGTCCTACCAGTCGGCCCAGGGACACATCCAGGCGGTGCTCACCCACCTCTCGTCGGGCAAGGACGAGCTGCTGATGGACAATGCCGCGATCGACGTCGAGCGGCAGAAGCTGTGGGAAGCGATGGGCAATCTGGAACAGATGATCCACATCGCCAGGACGCTTGACGAAAAGCTGGAAGACAAGGCCGCCGATCTTGACGCGACCGATCCGGCCAAGGCCAAGGCGATCCGCGAAAGCGCGCTGTTCTATGTCCGCCAGCGCACCCAGGATCTGCTGACCCAGATGGCGGTGACGGTGCAGGGCTACCTCGCGCTCGATCTGGTCAAGAAGAACAACGTCGAACTGGTCAAGGGGGTGGACCGCGCCAGCACAACCACAGTCGCGGCGCTGCGCACCGCCGTTACCGTGGCCCAGGCGATGACCAACCAGCGGCTGGTGCTGCAACAGGTTACCGCGCTCAACGAAACCACCGCCAACATGATCGATTCGACCAGCACCCTGCTCAAGGAGCAGACCGGCCGGATCCACGAGCAGGCGGCAAGCTCGACCATCCCGATCGAGACGCTGCAACGCGCCTTCCAGAACATCTACGACACGATGGACACCATCGATACCTTCAAGGTCAAGGCGCTGGAAAGCATGAAGCAGACGGTGACCACGCTCAGCGCCGAGGTCGAGAAATCGAAGGGCTATATCGCCCGGGCCGAGGGCGCGGCGCAATCGCAGGTGGCGCACGATGCGCCTTCGCTGCTGACCCTCGACGCCCAGTAGGAGCCGCGGCTTGGCCGACGAAACCCGCCATTCCGACCTGATCCTGCAACAGGCCCGCCGCTCGCTCGCCGATCAGCGCGCGGGCGGACGGCGGCGGCCGATCCCGGCCGGGGCGGCCCAGATTCGCGCGCGGCACATGGGCCGCAAGCTGGTGCGGATGGGCGCCGCGGTGGTGGCGCTGTGGATCGGGATCGGAATCGTCGGTTCGGTGATCGACGGGATCGGCTTCACCGGATTGCTGTTGGGCGTGGCGGCCACTGCCGCCGCGGTCTGGGCCTTCGGGCGCTATCCGCGCTTCAAGCTGCCGAGCCGGGCCGATCTCAATCCGGCGAGCACCGATGTGCGCGCGCTGGTGGGGCGGACCGAGCTGTGGCTGGAAAGCCAGCGCCGCGCGCTGCCGCCGCCGGCGGTCAAGCTGGTCGATCACATCGGGCTTCAGCTCGATGCGCTGGGGCTGCAACTGGCCGATGTCGACCAGGCCCACCCCCAGGCCGCCGAGGTGCGCAAGCTGGTGGGCGAACATCTGCCCGATCTGGTCGAAAGCTACCGCAAGATCCCCGAGCACCTGCGCTATGAGGAACGCGCCGGAGCCACCCCCACCGCGCAGTTCACCGAGGCCCTGGGCAAGATCAGCGGTGAGATCGATTCGGTCACCCGCCAGCTCGCCTCTGGCGCGATCGACAACCTGGCGATCCAGACCCGCTATCTCGACTACAAGTACGGCGAGGCGCTGGAAGCGGCGGACAAATCCTAGATATCCCGCTCAAGCTCCAGATAGGCGCGCGGGATGCGCAGCTGCTGGGCGGCAATCTGGGTTTCGCGCAGGAACAGCACCAGCCCCGCCATCAGCAGCAATACCGCGAGCAGGAACATCGCTCCGGCAACAAGCTGAAGGTCCACGCCCGCCAGCTGTTCGAGAAACAGCAGCGCCACGGTCGCCCCAATCGTCAGACCGGTCAGCACCATCAGCCGCACCGCATGGGTGATGAGCACGATCCGCCGGTCAATCATGCGGATTTCGGCGACAACCAGATCGTGCTCCATCCCCTCGGTCGCCATGTGCGCATTCTGAAGCGTGCGCGCCCGGTCAACCACCCGCCCCAGCCGCGTGGACAGGATGTTGAGGATATTCCCCATCGCCACCAGCACGAACACCGGGGCAAGCGCGAGCTGGATGGTCTGGGCGATCATGGCTTCTAGGTAGTGGCTCGACGGCAAGGTTGGAAGGTGGAAGTGCGATCTACCTGAGCCTCAATAGTACCACCACTGCTTCCATCCGAACACCGATGCCACCGCGCGGCCCTGGGCGTCGGTGGCGGGGCGGAAGCGGAAGCGTTCGAGCGCGAGCTTGCAGGTCAGCGCGTCCGCCTCAGCATCGGGGCTGGGGCGCAGCACCCGGCACCCGGTGGGCTTGCCTTCGGCGCTGACACTGATCGCGATGGTCACCGAATTGCCCAGGCGGAGCGCGCGGTTGGCCTTGGGATAGTCCTTGTCACGGATTTCCCCGGCGATCTTTTCCGCCTTGCGGGTCAGCCCGCCGCCCTGTCCGCTGCCCGAACCGCCCGCGCCGGGGCCTGTGCCCGGGCCGCTTGCGCCGGTCCCGCTGCCGTTGTCGCGCGCGCCGGACGTATCCGCGTCTCCCGTGCCGGCCGCCTGGGGGGCGGGCTTTGGGGCAAGCGGCACCCTGGCCTTGGGGGCGCTTTCGGCGCGCGGCACGGCTTTCTTGCCCGCATCCCCCGCGGCGCCCGCCGCTTCGACCGCCTTGGCCGGGGGCGGCGATGGCGGCGGGGTGGTGACAGTGACGGTAAAAGTCGAGACCACGGCTTCGGCAACCCGCGCGGTGAATCCCGGCGCCAGCGCGCGCACCAGAAATGCAGCCAGGACAAGCTGCACCACGCTCGCCAGCACGATCGCGCCGATCCGGACGCGGCGCGGCGGCGCGAGCGGGGATTGCTCGTGATCCATCGCCGCCTTGTGCCACGCCGCAGCCCGGCGAGCAATTCCAGCGCCTTACTTGCGATGCGGGGCCTTGCTGCGCTTGCGGGCGCGAAATTCGCCGTAGCTGTCGAGCACCTTGCGCATCGCCGCAATCGCTTCCTCGCGCTGGCGATCATCCTCGATCCGGGCGAGATCGCGCTTCAGGCCGGTGACGAGCTGGGCATAGGCGTTCTGCCAGTCATGCCCCAGCGCCTGGGCGAGATCGGTGCGCCCGGTGCGCAGCCGCCGCGCGGCGGCGCCGGGCGGCAAGGCCCAGCGCTCGCCGATCTCGGGCAGCACCACATGCGGCAATCCGAATCTTTCGATCGCAAGACCGCGCAGCGCCTCGAGCGCGGGCTGCTCGCCGTGGACCAGCAGCAGGCTGCCCGCAATCGGTGCGCGCTCACCGATCCAGTCGAGCAGTTCGCCCTGGCCGGCATGGGCCGAATAGGAATCGATCCGCCGGATCGCGGCACGCACGATCACGTCCTCGCCCGAGATCCGCACGCGCTCTGCCCCTTCAAGGATCACCCGTCCGAGCGACCCGGCGGCCTGATAGCCGACGAACAGCACGGTCGAATCGCGCCGGTGCAGATTGTGGATCAGGTGATGGCGGATGCGGCCTCCCTCGCACATGCCCGAGGCGGCCATGATGATCGCGCCCGAAACCGAATTGAGCCGGATCGATTCGGAGACGCTTTCGGTGAAATGGAAATTGGGACAATCGAAAGTGCAGCCGGTCAGATCCTCAAGCTCGCGCGCATGGCGTTCGAACACGCGAGTGGCCTGGCTGGCCAGCGGGCTGTCGATGAACACCGGCACATTGGACAAGGCCTTGGTTCGCACCAGCTCGGCAATATCGAGCAGCAGCTCCTGCGTGCGTTCGAGCGCGAACGTCGGGATCACCAGATTGCCGCCCCGCGCCAGCGCGCCGCGAATCTCGGCCTCGAGCAGCTTGCGCCGCGCCGCGATGGTCAAAGCCTCACGCTCGCGGTCGCCGTAGGTACTCTCGCAGAGCACGTGATCGAAGCCGCGCGGCCCTTCGGGATCGGGATGGAAGGACTTGTTGTCCGGTCCCAGATCGCCCGAACACATCACCCGCGTTCCGCCCGCCGCAAGCTCGACCGAGGCCGAACCCAGGATATGCCCGGCATTCCACAACCGGGCGCGAAAGCCGGGCGCGGGTTCGAACCATTCTTCCAGCGGCACCGGGCTGCACTGGCCCCAGGCGGCTAGTGCGTCCGCCTCGGTATAGAGCGGCTCGAACGGTTCCTCTCCGGCGCGGTCGCGGCGGCGGTTGCGGCGCTCGGTATCGGCTTCCTGGATGCGGCCGGCATCGGCCAGCATGTATTCGAGCAGGTCGGCGGTGGCCTGCGTGCACCAGATCTTGCCTGCAAAGCCCTCTGCCACGAGCCGCGGCAGCAGGCCCGAATGGTCGATATGGGCGTGGGTCAGCACCACCGCATCGACCTTGTGCGGATCGAAGCCGAAGGCCCCGGCATTGAGCCCCTCAAGCGTGCGCGAACCCTGAAACAGCCCGCAATCGACCAGCACCCGCCTGCCGCCCAGCTCGAATTCGTGGCACGATCCCGTGACGGTGCGCGCGGCGCCGTGGAAGGTCAGAGTCAATTCATCGCTCATGGCCGCAGCCTAGCAGGCGCGGCAAGCCATTCAATTGACCGCGGACAAGCTATCCCGCCAGCCGGGTCAGGTTCCGGGCCAGCACGTCGAGCCCTTCGTTCACCAGTTCGTCACTGGCGGTCAGCGGGACTAGGAAGCGGATCACGTTGGCGCGGATCCCACAGGAAAGCAGGATCAGCCCCTCCTTGGCACAATCGACCACCAGGGCCTTGGTCAGATCGGCATCGGGCTGGTCGGCATCGCCCTTCTTCACCAGTTCGAGCGCGATCATCGCGCCGGGGCCGCGCACATCGCCGATGCAATCGAGCGAATTGGTGCGTTTGAGATCAAGCAGGCGGCGCTTGATCAGATCGCCGATCGCATCGGCGCGTTCGCACAGCCTCTCGTCGCGGATCACGTCGAGTACCGCCAGCCCTGCCGCGCAGGCCATCGGCGGGCCGCCGTAGGTGCCGCCAAGCCCGCCCGGCGCGGGGGCATCCATGATCTCGGCCTTGCCGATCACCCCGGCGATGGCGAAACCGCCGGCCATCGATTTGGCCACGGTCATCAGATCGGGCCGCACGCCCGAATGCTCGATCCCGAACATCTTGCCGGTGCGGGCAAAGCCGGTCTGGATCTCGTCGGCGATCAGCAGCATGCCGTGTTCGTCGCACAGCGCGCGCAGGGCGGCCATGAAGCTGGCGGAAGCCTGATAGAATCCGCCCTCGCCCTGGACCGGCTCGATGATGATCGCGGCGACATCGGCGGGATCGACATCGGCCTTGAACAGACTGTCGAGCGCGGCAAGGCTCTGCGCCTCGCTCACCCCGTGGTAGTCGATCGGGAAGGGCACGTGCCAGACGTCGCCCGGGAACGGTCCGAACCCGGCCTTGTAGGGCTGAACCTTGCCGGTCAGCGCCATGCCCATCATGGTCCGGCCGTGAAAGCCGCCCTTGAAGGCGATCACTGCCTTGCGCCGGGTGTGGGCGCGGGCGATCTTGATCGCGTTCTCGACCGCTTCGGCCCCGGTGGTAACGAAGATCGTCTTGCTCGGCTGGCCTGTGGGAGCGATCGCGTTGAGCCGCTCGGCCAGCTCGATATAGGGGCGATAGGGGTTCACCTGGAACGAGGTGTGGGTGAAGGCGTCCATCTGCGCCTTTACCGCTTCGATCACCCTGGGATGGTTGTGCCCGGTGTTGAGCACCGCGATGCCGCTGGCGAAATCGATGTAGCGGTTGCCCTCGACATCCCACATCTCGGCATTGCTCGCGCGTTCGATGAAGCGCGGGTGCATGGTCGAAACCCCGCGCGGCACGGCGGCCTCGCGGCGGGCCTGGAGTTCGGCGTTGGTCGGCATGGGTCTGGTCCTGTCAATCGATGGTGGCGAGCACGTCGGCCAGCTTGCCGAAGATTTCGTCGATGTGGCTCTTGCCGAGGATCAGCGGCGGCGACAGCGCGATGATATCGCCGGTGACGCGGATCAGCAGGCCGGTATCGAAGGAGCGGTGGAAGGCTTCCATCGCCCGCTTGGTGGGTGCGCCGGGGCGCGGCTCGAGCTCGATCCCGCCGATCAGGCCGACATTGCGGCAATCGATCACGTGGCGCGCACCCTTCAGCGAATGGACCGCGTCTTCCCAATAGCCTTCCAGCTCGATCGCCTTTTCGAACAGGTTCTCATCGGCATAGGTTTCCATGCTGGCGATCGCGGCGGCGGCGGCCAGCGGGTGGCCCGAATAGGTATAGCCGTGGAACAGCTCGATCCCGGGGCCAGCCGAATTGACCACGGTATCATGGATCTCGCGCCGCACCGCCACGGCGCCCATCGGCACCGCCGCGTTGGTCAGCCCCTTGGCCATGGTGATGATATCGGGCGTCACGCCAAACCGCTCGCTCGCGGTCGCCTTGCCGACCCGGCCGAATGCGGTGATGACTTCATCGAAGATCAGAACAATTCCGTGCGCGTCGCAAATTTCACGCAGGCGCCTCAGATAGCCCTGTGGGGGGATCAACACCCCGGTCGATCCCGCCACCGGCTCGACGATCACCGCAGCGATGGTATCGGCGCCGTGCAGCGCAACGATCCGTTCCAGATCCTCGGCCAGCTCCGACCCGTGCAGGGGCAGGCCGCGCGAAAAGGCATTGCGGGCCGGATCGTGGGTATGGCGCAGATGATCGACCCCATTGAGGAGCGTGCCGAACTGGCGGCGATTGCCGACGATCCCGCCAACCGAGATTCCGCCGAAACCGACCCCGTGATAGCCGCGCTCGCGCCCGATCAGCCGGGTGCGGGTGCCCTGGCCGCGCGCGCGCTGATAGGCGAGCGCGATCTTGAGCGCGGTATCGACGCTCTCCGATCCCGAATTGGTGAAGAAGATCCGGTCAAGCCCCTCGGGCATCAGCAGCGACAGCCGCGAGGCGGCCTCGAACACCAGCGGATGCGCGAGCTGGAAAGTGGGGGCGAAATCGAGCGTGCCGGCGCAGGTGCGGATCGCCTCGACGATCCGCTCGCGGCCGTGCCCGGCGTTGACGCACCACAGCCCGCCCGTGGCATCGAGCACCTGGTGCCCAGCCGAGGCGGTGTAATGCATGCCCTTGGCGGCGACGAACATGCGCGGATCGGCCTTGAACCCCCGGTTGTCGGTGAAGGGCATCCAGAAGGCCGAAAGATCGTTGGGTTCGCTGGTCAAGAGAGGCTCCGGGGCTTGAAGCGAATCACGATAGCGGCTGCCCGCAACGCGCGCTATTCGGATCGCCTCCCATCCATGCTATCGGAAAAGTCGATAGCCATAGCCTCTACAAATCCCATTGGCTTTGTCGAAAGATAAGGGGATATAGGACAGTGGAAGGAGAGGACCAGGCGGATTCTCAAGGCAATGGCCGCGAATTCGCACTGGCCCAACCATCAGTGAGGGAAAAACCAGATGAACTATCGCTTGCTCCTGGCGGCTGCCACTCTGCCGTTCGCCGCCATTCCGACCGTCGCCTTTGCCCAGGACGGGGGAGCCGAGGCGTCCGGCCCGGTTACCATCTCGGGTGAGGTCGGCGTGTTTTCCGACTACCGCTTCCGCGGCCTGTCGCTGACCGACCACGATTGGGAGATGACCGCAGAGCTTTCGGTTGAGCACGAATCCGGGTTCTATGCCGGGCTGTGGGCCTCGAATGTCGAACTCGGCAACGGCAAGGCCAACAATGTCGAGATGGACTGGTCGGCGGGCTGGTCGAAGGAAATGGGCGCGGTGACGGTCGACGTCGGCGCGGTCTATTACACCTACGCCAACCACTCGGGGCTCAACTACTTCGAACTCTATGGCTCGGTCGGCACCAGTGTTGGTCCGCTCGATGTGACTTTGGGCGCCGCCTATGCCCCCAGCCAGGACAACATCGGCAACCAGGACAACACCTACGTCTACATCTCGGGCGAGCTGCCGGTGGGTGAAACCCCGCTTTCGCTGCACGGCACCTTCGGCTTTGAGGACGGCGCCTTCGCCGACAAGAAGAAGGACTGGATCGTGGGCGCAAGCTACGACATCGGTTCGGGCTTCTCCGCCAGCCTTGACTATGTCGACACCGCCCATTCGCTTTCGTCGCTGGGCGATGCGACCGTGGTCGGATCGATCAAGTTCGCTTTCTGATAGGAGTGTTTCGGGGCGCCTGGTCAAACCGGCGCCCCGCAACAATGTGACAATCATGACTACCGACATCGCCAGCTGGATCCGGGAACGCGCGATCAGCGAGGTGGAGTGCATCGTCCCGGACATGAACGGGATCCAGCGCGGCAAGGTTCTGCCCGCCAACAAGTTCCTCAAGAGCGTCGAAGACCGCACCCTGCGCATACCGGGAAGCGTGTTCATCGTTACCGTCACGGGTGGCTATCCCGAGGACATCCAGCACATCGTCCCCGATTTCGATCCGGATCTGATCCTGGTTCCCGATGCCACGACCATCCGCGAAGCACCGGGTTACAAGACCCCTACTGCCTATGTCATCGCCGATGCCTACCACGGTTCGGGCAAGGCGGTGGAAATCGCCCCGCGCCAGATCCTCAAGAAGGTGCTGGCGCTCTATGCGGCCAAGGGCTGGAAGCCGGTGATCGCGCCGGAGGCCGAATTCTACCTCGTCTCGAAGAACCTCGACGCGGACTTCCCGCTGACCCCGCCGCCGGGCCGGTCGGGACGCGCGGAAACCGCCAGCGAGGCCTTCGGACTGGAAGCGCTGAGCGAATACGAAGACATCATCGAACAGATCTATGACTGGTGCGAAAAGGCCGAGCTGAACATCGACACGATGATCCACGAGGCCGGTGCCGCCCAGCTTGAGGTCAACTTCATCCACGGCGACCCCCTGACGCTGGCCGATCAGGTGCTGCTGTTCAAACGGATCGTGCGCCAGGTCGCGCTCGAACACGGGGTCTATGCCACCTTCATGGCCAAGCCGATGGCGGAGCAGCCCGGCAGCGCGATGCACATCCACCAGTCGGTGCTCAACGCCGAAACCGGGCGCAACGTGTTTTCCACCCCCAACGGGCGGGATTCGGCGCTGTTTCGCAACCATATCGCGGGCCTGGTGCGGCTGATGCCGCAGATCCTGCCGCTGGTCGCCCCCAACGTGAATTCGTTCCGCCGGATGCGCCCCGATACCGCCGCGCCGATCAACGTCCACTGGGGCGGCGACAACCGCTCGTGCGGATTTCGCGTGCCGATCTCCGAAGCCAAGGATCGCCGGGTGGAGAACCGCATCGCCGGGGCGGACGCCAATCCCTATCTTGCCATCGCCGCCTCGCTGCTGTGCGGTTATATCGGCATGGTCGAGCGGATGATCCCGCCCAAGGCCCTGGCCGGCAACGCCTATAACCGCGCCCGTACCCTGCCGCGCACGCTGGAAGGCGCGCTCGACAGGTTCTGGAACTGCAAGCCGGTCAAGCGCGAGCTGGGCGAGGAGTTCTTCGAGGTGTTCTACGCGATCAAGCAGGCCGAGCTCTACGCCTACCAGTCGGTAATCAGCTCGTGGGAGCGCGAATATCTGCTGCTGAAGGTGTGATCGTGGGGTCCCACGCGCCGTCGTACTACGCGGCCACCGCCAACCCGTTTCCCGATCAGCCCCGGCTGGCCGGCGAGGTACAGGCCGATGTGGTGGTGGTGGGCGGCGGCTTTACCGGGCTTTCGGCCGCGCTCCACTGCGCCGAGGCGGGCTTTTCGGTGGTTCTGCTCGAAGCCGGACAGATCGGCTGCGCGGCCTCCGGGCGCAACGGCGGGCAACTCATTCCCGGGCTGCGCTGGGGCGCGGTCGAACTGGCCGAACGCTTTGGCGAGGACAAGGCGCGTCAGCTGCTCGTGATCGCGAACGGCGCGGGCGATCTGGTGCGCGAGCGGATCGCGCGCCACGCGATCGCCTGCGACCTGCGCCATGGGCACTTCCACGCCGCCGTCAAGCCCGCCCACCTCGAGGACATGCGCCGCGAGCTTGCCATGCTCGAACGGCTGACGGACTATCAAGGCGCCGCAATTGTCGAACGCGATGGTGTGGCGGATCAGGTTGCCGCGGGCGATTATCTGGGCGGCCTGTTCGATGCCAGTGGCGGGCATTTCCATCCGCTCAATTACGCGCTCGGGCTGGCGGGGGCGGCGATGGCCGCCGGAGTGCGGATTTTCGAACACAGCCCTGTAACCGCCATCGATCACGGCGCCCCCGTGATCGCCACAACCGCCGGAGGGCGCGTCACGGCCCGCCACGGGGTTCTGGCCTGCGATACGATGATGGACAGTATCGATCGATCACTGGGGCGGATGACCATGGGAATCGCCAATTACAACGTCGCCACGCTTCCGCTCTCCCCGGAACGCGCGCGGGCACTGATCCCCGGCGGCGCGGCGGTTTCGGATTCCCGCTTCGTGCTCAATTATTTCCGCCTCAGCGCCGATAACCGGCTGATCTTCGGCGGGGGCGAGAGATACACCCGGCGTCCGCCAGCGGATGTGGCGGGGTTCGTCCGCCCCTACCTTGAAAAGATATTCCCGCAGCTCAAAGGCGTGGGGATCGACCATGCCTGGGGCGGCATGGTGGGAGTAACGCTCAACCGGCTGCCGCATTTCGGGCGGATCGGCAATTCGTTCTTTGCCCACGGCTGGTCAGGGCATGGCGCCCTGCTGACCACGCTGGCCGGCCAGCTGATCGCCGAGGCGATGCGCGGCACCGCCGAACGCTTTGACCTGTTCGCTTCGCTTCCCGTCCACCCTTTCCCCGGCGGGCCGCTGCTGCGCCATCCGCTCTCGGTGCTGGGGATGCTGTGGTACGCCCTGAGGGACCGCTTATGATCGCCGATGCCGCCATTTCCGCGATGCTCGCCGCCGAGAAAGAGCGCTATGGCATAGCCAATCCGCGCTCGGCGGCGCTGGCGAAAGAGGCCGCGCGGCATTGGCACCGCGGGGTGCCATTCCACTGGATGCTCGATTGGGGCACGCCCTTTGCGCTGTTCGCCGACCGGGCGGAAGGCGCCGAGCTGTGGGATGTCGACGGGCATCGCTACGACGATTTCTGTCTGGGCGATACCGGATCGATGTTCGGCCATTCGCCCGCGCCGGTGGCGGCGGCGATCGCGCGGCAGGCCGGCCGCGGCCTGACCTATATGCTGCCGACCGAGGACGCGGTGGTGGTGGCCGATGAGCTGGCGCGGCGTTTCAAGCTGCCGTTCTGGCAGGTCACTTCCAGCGCCAGTGAGGCCAACCGCGCGGTGATCCGCTGGTGCCGGGGGATCACCGGACGCAGCAAGGTGCTGGTGTTCAACGGGTGCTACCATGGGGCGGTCGATGACGTGTTCGTCGATCTGCGCGATGGCGTGCCGGAATTGCGCCGCAGCCTGGTCGGCCAGGTCTATGACGTGCGCGAGCATACCGTGGTGATCGAGTTCAACGATCTCGCCGCGCTCGAAGCCGCGCTGGGCGCGGACGACGTGGCCTGCGTACTGATGGAACCGGCGATGACCAATGTCGGCATGGTCCTGCCCGATCCGGGCTATCTTGCCGCGCTGCGCCAGCTGACCCAGCGCCACGGCACCCTGCTGGTGTTCGACGAAACCCACACCATTTCCACCGGCTACGGCGGCCACACCGGCACCTATGGACCGCTGCCAGACCTGTTCGTGCTGGGCAAGCCGGTGGCGGGCGGGGTGCCCTGCGCGGTCTATGGCTTTTCCG
>JAKOWQ010000301.1 GCA_029781465.1 Pseudomonadota bacterium | reverse complement strand
CGGTGACCTTCCTGCCGTCGCGCAAGATCTTCACCAAGACCGAATTCGATGCTCCGACGCTGGAACACCGGCTGCGCGAGCTGGCCTTCCTCAATTCGGGGGTTACCCTGGCCCTGGCCGATGCCCGCGGCGTCGAGCCGTGGCGGGTCGAAATGCATTACCAGGGCGGGCTGGCGGCGTTCGTCGCCTGGCTCGACAAGTCCAAGACGCCGCTGCACTCACCGGCCATCCTGATCCGTGGGGCGCGCGAGGGCATCACGGTCGAGGCGGCGCTGCAGTGGAACGACAGCTATCACGAGACGATGCTGTGCTTCACCAACAACATCCCGCAGCGTGATGGCGGCACCCATCTGGCCGGCTTCCGCGGCGCGCTGACCCGCCAGATCAACGCCTATGCCAATGAGAGCGGCATTCTCAAGAAGGAGAAGGTCGCGCTGGGCGGCGACGATGCCCGCGAGGGTTTGACCTGCGTGTTGTCGGTCAAGGTGCCCGATCCCAAATTTTCCAGCCAGACCAAGGACAAGCTGGTGTCCTCGGAGGTTCGGCCGGTGGTCGAAGGGATCATCGGCGAGGCGCTCGGCACCTGGTTTGGCGAGCATCCGGCCGACGCCAAGCGGATCATCGGCAAGGTGGTCGAGGCCGCAGCGGCGCGCGAAGCGGCGCGCAAGGCGCGCGAGCTGACCCGGCGCAAGGGTGCGCTGGACATGGCCTCGCTGCCCGGCAAGCTGGCGGATTGCCAGAACCGCGATCCGGCGGAAAGCGAGCTGTTCATCGTCGAGGGCGATTCCGCCGGCGGCTCGGCCAAGCAGGCGCGCGATCGCCGCTTCCAGGCAATCCTGCCGCTGCGCGGCAAGATCCTGAACGTCGAGCGGGCGCGGGTCGACAAGATGCTCGGCTCGGCCGAGATCGGCACCCTGATCACCGCCCTTGGCACCAGCATCCGCGATGAATTCGACATTGCCAAGACCCGCTATCACAAGATCATCATCATGACGGACGCGGATGTCGACGGCAGTCATATCCGCACATTATTGCTGACGTTCTTTTACCGGCAGATGCCGGAGATCATCGAGTCCGGTTACCTGTACATCGCCCAGCCGCCGCTTTACGGCATCGCGCGCGGTAAATCGCGGACCTATCTGAAAGACGATCGCGAGCTGGAAGAATATTTGGTCGGCCAGGGGATCGAGGATCTGCTGTTCACCACCCATGGCGGGGTCCAGATCGCTGGCGCCGATCTCCGCGCCATGGTTGACCAGGCGCGCGAAGTCAAGCACCTGCTTGAGCCGCTGGCGCGCAAGGTCGGCAGCCCGGCGGTGGTCGAGCAGGTGGCGGTGGCCGGGGCGCTGAACCCGGATCTGCTGGGCGACGAGCCAATGGCGCGCCAGATCGCCGACTATATCGCCCTGCGGCTCGATGCACTGTCGC
>JAKOWQ010000297.1 GCA_029781465.1 Pseudomonadota bacterium | reverse complement strand
GGTGCTGCGCGGCCGCGCGGCGCGGGTCGAGGGGCTGGTCTTCGCCAACATGCGGGTGCCCGATTTCAACGGCGCGGGGATCCGGCTCGAAGCGGGCAATCTCGAGGTCAGCCAGGCCTGGTTCCGCGACAGCCAGCAGGGGATTCTCACCGCCGGAAATCCGCAAGGGGTGCTGAGCGTCGACAAATCGACCTTCACCCGCCTTGGCACCTGCGACGGGCCGGGCGGCTGCGCCCATTCGATCTACGCCGGCGATCTGGGTGCGGTGACCGTCACCCGCAGCCGCTTCGAGGCCGGGCGCGGCGGACATTACCTGAAAAGCCGCGCCGCGCAGGTCGCGGTGATCGGCAACAGCTTTGACGATTCGGCGGGCCGCGCGACCAATTACATGATCGACCTGCCCGGCGGCGCATCGGGCAAGATCACCGGCAACTGGTTCGTCCAGGGCACCGACAAGGAAAACCACTCGGCCTTCATCGCGGTCGCCGCCGAGGGGCGTGATCACACCTCGTCCGGCCTGGTGATCGATGGCAACGATGCCCGCTTTGCCCCCGGGGTCACCTGGCCGAGCGTGTTCGTGGCCGACTGGTCGGGCGAGGTCCGCCAGATCGGCCAGAACGCGCTTTCATCCCGGCTCACGCGTTACGAAAAGCGCTAATCCAGCAAATGTCCGGTCCGGTCGCGCTTGGTATCGAGGTAGCGCGCATTATGCGGATTGGGGGGAAGCTGGTGCGGCACCCGTTCGGCCACGCTCACCCCGGCGGCGCATAGAGCCTCAACCTTGGACGGATTGTTGGTCATTAGCCGGATCGCCCGCACGCCGAGCAATTCCAGCATCCGCGCCGCGACCGGGAAATCGCGCGCCTCGCTGGGCAGCCCCAGCCGGTTGTTGGCATCAACGGTATCAAAACCCTGATCCTGCAGCTGATAGGCGCGCAGCTTGTTGATCAGTCCGATCCCGCGCCCTTCCTGGCGCAGATAGAGCAGAACGCCCCAGCCCCCGGTGCGCGCTTCCTCCGCCATCGCGCGCAGCGCGGCGTCGAGCTGGGGGCCGCAATCGCACTTGAGGCTGCCGAGGATATCGCCCGTCAGGCACTCGGAATGCAGCCGGACCAGCGGAGCGCGGTCCGAACGCTGGGTGCCGATCACCAGCGCGACGTGTTCGCGCAGGTCATCGGCGGAACGGAACGCGACGATTTCCGCCTCCTCGCAGGCCGCGACCGGCAGCCGCGCGCGCGAGGCGATGGCGAGATGGTCGGTATCCTTCCAGGCGGCGAGATCGGCCGCGCAGACCTCCTGCGCCTCGCCCGCCGCTTCGGGATCGACCAGAAACGCGGGCAGGATTCCCGCCAGCCGCGCGAGTTCCATCGCCGCCGCCGCGCTTGCCGGGCGCTCGATCGGATCGGCCACGAAGGGCCCCTTGAACGGATAGCGCAGATCGAGCGCCGGATCGGCCAGCGCTCGGGCCAGCGGAAGATCGAACGGCTCCGCTCCCCGGATCAGCACCGGGGCTTCGGGAACGGCGGCTTCGCGCTGGTTGGCAAGTTTGAGCGTGGCCGCCCGGGCGGCGGAAATCAGCATCGTGCGGCTGCTTGCGCCCGGCGAAAAACCGGTTTCGGCGGGAAGCAGGGTAACAAGGCCATCGAGCCGGATCGGCCAGCCGTGGCGCAGCGCATCGATGGCCAGGGCCACGGCGCGTTCGGGCGTCAAAGATCGAACTCCGTGATCAGCGGCACGTGATCGCTGGGCTGATCCCACTTGCGGGTTTCCTCGACGAAGCGGTGGCCGGTCGATTGCGCGGCCAGTTCGGGCGAGGCCCACATGTGATCGAGCCGCCGCCCCCGGTCCTTGTCCTGCCAGTAGGTGCGGTAGGACCACCAGGTCCAGTTGCGCTCCGGCGCGGGGATGTGCTTGCGGCCCAGATCGACCCAGCCGTGGGCATCGCGCAGCCGCCACAACGCCTCGATCTCTACAGGCGTGTGGCTGACCACCTTGACCAGCGCCTTGTGATCGTAAACGTCGCAATCGAGCGGGGCGATGTTGAAATCGCCCACCAGCAGCGTCGGCCGCTCGAGCCGTCCGGCCCAGTCGGCCATGCGGGCCAGGAAATCGAGCTTCTGGCCGAACTTCGGATTGGCCTCACGGTCGGGAATGTCGCCCCCGGCCGGGATGTAGACGTTTTCCAGCACCAGTCCCTGGCCGGTGCCGAGCAGCTCGACCCCGACATGGCGCGCCTCGCCGTTGGCTTGCCAATCGTTGCGCGAAAGCTCGCGAATGGGAATCCGGCTGACCGTGGCGACGCCGTGATAGCCCTTCTGCCCGTGGACCGCGCGGTGGACATAGCCCAGCGCCTCGAAAGCCTCGTGGGGGAAGTGCTTTTCTTCGGTCTTGATCTCCTGCAGGCACAGCACGTCGGGGGCCTGCTCGCGCAGGAACCGTTCGACCTGATCGATCCGCAGGCGCACCGAATTGATGTTCCAGGTGGCGATAGTGACCATGGTGGTGGCTTTAGGTGCCTTGCACGGGTGCGGCAAGGGCACCTTTGTTGACCCTGGACCGCGCGGGAATCGAAAAAACCCTCGGTCCGGGGGCAATGGACCGAGGGTTCGTTTTGCGTTCGTCACGCTTGACGGAGCGACCTTACTGGAGGCTTTGGGCAACAGGGGGGAAACCCTGCCTCAGGCCGCGCCGTCGAGGACATATCTAGCCCGTTTCGGCTTGCTGGCCCATGAACGAAGCGCGCGCAATTGTCGCACTTTGTCGCAGCAGCGGCACGGTCCTCGACAGACCGTTCGCCCTCATCGACGAGCGGGCCGGCGCGGGTCGTTGTAGCGAAAGGTGCTGTCAGGAACGGCGAGACCGTACTGATGATTCGCCAGCGACACCCGGGTGCGGTTGTTCTGCGCATCGAGCGCGGCCCAGCTGGTCAGCTCAAGCCCGCCCGGCGCCGAGGCCTTGCGCACGAAAACCAGGGTGATCACACCGTATTCGGGATGGGCCTTGTCACGCACTTCGACCGCGACCAGACCGGCATTGCCGGTATCGACCAGCTTGCCGTATTTCGCCACATCGCGATCGGGATCGAACAGCGCGCCAAGCGGGCTGTTGGAGATCGGCCAGCGCTGAACCTGGCGCACCTGGTAGTCGACAAAGGTCAGCGCCTTGCCGTCCGAAACGATCAGGAACGGCACGCCCTTTTCGTACTGGAAGCGAATCCGCCCCGGACGCTTGAGCGTCATCACCCCGCGGGTCTGGCCGCCGTTGCGATCGGTCTGGACGAAATCGGCGCGCAGGGTGGAAATCCCGCGCAAGGCGGTAACGGCCTGCGTCAGCTCGCCGCTGGTCGCTTGCGCGCCCACGGCGACAGGCGCGGTCAGCGCGCCAGCGGCACAAACGACAAGCGCCGCCGAAACGGCGGCACCTGCGAGCGATCGGAAGGAAAGCTTCATCGGGTTCATCGGCCCAGTCCTAACCGGAGGGCTTGAACTCGCCATGAACCTTACTTGATCTTGGCTTCCTTGAACTCGACATGCTTGCGCACGACGGGATCGTACTTCTTGAAGCTCATCTTCTCGGTCGTGTTGCGCGGATTCTTCTTGGTGACGTAGAAGAAGCCGGTGTCGGCGGTCGAGACCAGACGGATCTTGACGGTTGCGGGCTTCGCCATGGCGCTATCCTGTACTTTCCGATTCGGCCCGAAAGCCGCAAAAATTGCGTTGAAAACCACAGGGGCGGCACGCGAGCGCCGCCCCGGAAGGCCGCGCCAATGCGTCAGAAGGGCCGCAAAGTCAAGGGTTGTAGGGAGGGAGTGGCTTGAGCACGGTGTAACCCTCGACCGAGAGCTCGTGGTCCAGCGGCGCCAGCTCAAGCGGCTCGGGTTCGACACGCGTATCGGGAAGCCGGTCAAGCAGATCGCGGATCAGGGTCAGCCGCCCGCGCCGCTGGTCGTTGAAGTCGACCAGGGTCCAGGGCGCATGGGCGCTGTGGGTAGCCTTGAGCATGGCTTCGCGGGCCTGGGTATAGGCATCGTATTTCTCGCGCGCGGCAAGGTCGATTGGCGAGAGCTTCCAGCGCTTGAGCGGATCGTCCAGCCGTTCGGCCAGCCGCTCCTCCTGGCGGGCCTGATCGGTGGTGAGCCAGTACTTGAACAGCAGCACGCCATCATCGACCAGCAACTGCTCGAAGCGCGGAGCGTGATCGAGAAAGGCCGCGACCTGGGCCTGGCTGGCAAAGCCCATGACCTTTTCCACCCCCGCGCGGTTGTACCACGAACGATCAAACAGCACGATTTCGCCGGCTGCTGGCAGGTGTTCGGCATAGCGCTGGAAATACCACTGGCTCTGTTCGCGCTCGCTCGGCTTGGGCAGCGCCACAATCCGGCACTGGCGCGGGTTGAGTGGACGGGCGAGCGCCTGGATCGCCCCGCCCTTGCCCGCCGTATCGCGTCCCTCGAACAGCACCAGCACCCGTGCCCCGGTTGCCGCGACCCAGCGGGCCATCGCCACCAGCTCTTCCTCCAGCGGACGGTAGAGCTTCTCGAACTTCTTGCGCTTGAGATTCTTCATGCGCGCCAGAATTGCCCTTTCCTGCCGCCAAGGCAACTGGGCGCGAGGGGCGTTGCTGTCCCGCTTTGAAATGGTTACATATGCAACCATGTCCGATTTCACCCGCTTGCCCGAGATGGGCACCGATGTGTTCACCGCCCCGCTCAAGCGCCCCGCGCATGTCGGCGAAGACTGGCTCGAACCTGCCCAGCACCGCTATGGCTCGGAGGAAAACGCGATCTGGGACGCGCTGTTCGCGCGGCAGATGCAGGTACTCCCCGGCCGGGCGGCAAGCACGTTCCTGGCCGGGCTCGACAAGCTCGATCTCGGGCGCGGCGGGGTGCCCGAATTCGCCACGCTGTCCGAAGAGCTGGGGGCGCTGACCGGATGGAGCGTGGTGCCGGTGCCGATGCTGATCCCCGATCACGTGTTCTTCTGGCACCTGGCCAACCGGCGCTTCCCGGCCGGCAACTTCATCCGCACCCGCGAGACCTTCGACTACATCCAGGAACCCGACGTGTTCCATGACGTGTTCGGCCACGTGCCGATGCTGACCGACCCGACCTATGCCGATTACATGCAGGAATATGGCCGCGCCGGGTGGAAGGCGATGCGCCACAACCGCCTGAAGGCGCTGGGCGCGCTCTATTGGTACACAGTCGAATTCGGACTGATCCTCGAGCAGGCGGGGCTTCGGGCCTATGGCGCGGGGATTCTGTCGGGACCGGCCGAGGCGGTGTTCTGCCTTGAGGCCGAAAGCCCCAACCGGATCATGCTCAACGTCGACCGGGTGATGCGCACCGATTACGTGATCGACGATCTGCAACCCAGCTATTTCGTGATCGAGAGCTTCAAGGAACTGTATCACGATACGGTCGAGCGCGATTTCGACCGGCTCTATCGCAGCCTTGCCCCCGGTTTCACCTATGCCAACAGCGCGGTGATCGACATCGACGACGTGCTGCACCGCGGCACCCAGGAATATTTCCTGCGCGGTGGACGCGGCAGCGGAGCCCGGCCAGTCTGAAACTCAGCGATAGAGTCTGAAACTCAACGGTAGAGCAGGAACACGGCCAGCGCCCCGGCCGCGATCCGGTACCAGGCGAACGGCGCGAAGCCCGAACGGCTGATATAGGACACAAACAGCCGGATCACCGCCAGCGCGACCACGAAGGCAACCACGAAGCCCACCGCGATCTCACCCCAGCCGACCGCCCCGGTGCCCGCGGCCAGATCGTGGCGGTAATCCCACAGTTCGAGCACGGTCGCGCCCAGCATGGTCGGGATCGCCAGGAAAAAGCTGAATTCGGCCGCAGTGCGCCGCTCGATCCCCATCGCCAGCGCCCCCATGATCGTCGCGCCCGAACGGCTCACCCCCGGGATCATCGCCAGGCACTGCAGGAAGCCGACGCCCAACGCCTGGCGCACCGGCAGTTGCCCCAGGCCGACATATTCGCCCGGCCTGGCGGTCCGCTCAATAGCCAGGATGGCCACGCCGCCCGCGATCAGCGCCCAGGCGACAACCTTGGGGCTTTCGAGCAGCAGGTCGATCTGATCCTTGAACAGCAGGCCCAGCACCACGGCGGGAATGAAGGCCACCAGCAGGTTGACCACGAAGCGCACCGCCAGCGGCTCCAGCCGCAGCAGGCCCATCGCCACCGCCCAGAAGGTGCGCCAGTAGAGCGCCACCACGGCGAGGATCGCGCCGAGCTGGATCACCACGTTGAACACCGCCCAGGTCCTGGCATCATAGCCGAACAGCACCGAGGCGAGCATCAGGTGCCCGGTCGAGGAGACCGGAATGAATTCGGTCAATCCCTCGACGATGCCAAGCAGGATCGCGGTGATCGTCAGGTCCATCGGCTCAGTCCTCGCCCGGCATGTCGAATTGCAGCGCGGCCAGCCGGGCATAAAGCCCGCCCGCCTTGCTCAGTTCATCGTGAGTGCCGGTTTCGACGATCCGGCCCTTGTCCATCACCACGATCCGGTCCGCCGCGCGCACCGTGGCGAGGCGGTGAGCAATGACCAGGGTGGTGCGCCCCTGCATCAGGTGTTCGAGCGCATCCTGCACCAAACGTTCGCTTTCGGCGTCGAGCGCGCTGGTCGCCTCGTCGAGCAGCAGGATCGGCGCATCGCGCAGCACCGCGCGGGCGATCGCGATGCGCTGGCGCTGGCCGCCGGAAAGCCGGGCGCCGCCTTCGCCAAGGAAAGTATCGAGCCCTTCGGGCAGTTCGCGCAGGAACTGTTCGGCGTTGGCGGCGCGCGCCCCCGCCCCGATAGCCGCGTCCGAGGGCTGCCC
>JAKOWQ010000259.1 GCA_029781465.1 Pseudomonadota bacterium | reverse complement strand
GTCGGCGGGATCAGCCGCACGGTCGAGCACGAGGGCTATCGTTTCGACATCGGCGGGCACCGGTTCTTTTCCAAGAGCCAGCAGGTGGTCGACCTGTGGAACGAGATCCTTCCGGACGATTTCATCCAGCGCCCGCGGATGAGCCGGATCTATTACGAAGGCCGGTTCTATTCCTATCCGCTGCGCGCTTTCGAGGCGCTGTGGAATCTGGGAATCGTGCGTTCCGCGCTGTGCATGGCCAGCTTCGCCAAGGCCAAGCTGCTGCCCAACAAGCGGGTCAAGAGCTTCGAGGACTGGACGGTCAACCAGTTCGGCTGGAAGCTCTATTCGATCTTCTTCAAGACCTATACCGAGAAGGTCTGGGGCATGCCCTGTGACGAGATGAGTGCCGACTGGGCCGCGCAGCGGATCAAGGGGCTTTCGCTGTGGAGCGCGGTGGTCGATGGGCTCAAGCGCAGCCTTGGCCTCAACAAGCGTCCCAACGACGGGATGCAGACCAAGACCCTGCTCGAAACCTTCCGCTATCCACGGCTTGGCCCCGGCATGATGTGGGACGCCGCCCGCGACAAGATCCTGGCTACCGGCAAGGGCGCGGTGCTGATGGGCCATGCGCTCAAGCAGCTTGCCAGCGACGGGCAGGGCGGCTGGCGCCTGACCGCCAGCCACGACGGCGGCGAAACGGTGATCCGCGCGGCCCATGCGATCAGTTCGGCACCGATGCGCGAACTGGCGGCGCGGCTGCACCCGCTGCCGCAGACGGCGTTCAATGCCAAGCAGCTGCGCTACCGCGATTTCCTGACCGTCGCGCTCAAGATCCGGGCCGACGATCTGTTCCCCGACAACTGGATCTATATCCATGACAGCAAGGTCAAGGTCGGGCGGATACAGAACTTCCGCTCGTGGTCGCCCGAAATGGTGCCCGATCCCTCGGTGGCCTGCGTTGGCCTCGAATACTTCTGTTTCGAGGGCGACGGACTGTGGTCGATGGACGATGCCGAGCTGATCGGTCTTGCCACGCGCGAGCTGGCAACCCTCGGGCTGGTTTCGGCCGAACAGGTGATCGGCGGCGCGGTGGTACGCCAGGAAAAGGCCTATCCGGTCTATGACGAGGACTATGCCGCCCATGTTGCGGCGATGCGCCAGGAGCTTGAGGCGGCGCATCCCACGCTGCACCTGGTCGGGCGCAACGGCATGCACCGTTACAACAACCAGGACCACGCGATGATGACCGCGATGCTGACGGTGGAAAACATCATCGCCGGTGCACGTGGCTACGATGTGTGGTGCGTCAACGAAGATGCCGAATACCACGAAGCCGGCGACGAGGGCGCGCAAGGTTCGCTTTCCTCCGCGCGGATCGAGCCAAGCGAGGATCAGGCTGCCGCGCTCGCCTCGCTGCGCGAGGTTCCCGAACGCATCGCTGCCGCCAAGCAGCGCGACGCGGCCTGAACGGAGCGCGCGCGATGGGCAAGCTTCGCCGCCTCGCCGACAGGGTGCTGCTGCGCTACCTTCTGGCCAGCGCGGTCGCCCTGGGTGCCGATCTCGGTTCCTTCCTGGCGCTGATCGCGCTCACGGTTCCCGCTACCGCAGCCGCGGCACTGGGCTACTCGCTGGGCATCGTCGTCCATTGGCTGCTTTCGAGCCGCGCGGTCTTTGCCCAGGGCGTTGCCGAATCGGGTCCGCAGCGCACCTGGCAAAAGGCGATGTTTGTCGGGTCGGCGCTGTTCGGGCTCGCAATCACCACCGTGGTGGTGGGCACGGCCAGCGCGCTTGGCACCGATCCGCGGATCGCCAAGCTGCTGGCGGTTGCCGTCAGCTTTGCCGCCACCTGGCTGCTGCGTGAGCGGGTGATATTTCGGCCCCGGACGGCGCGATGAATTTTGGAGAGCGCCGCCGCCCGGCCCTGACGCGCGACCTTGCGCTGCGTGCCGGGCTGATCTGGCTGGCGGTCTCGCTGATTTTCGTGATTACCCGCTGGCCGGGGATCGTCGCTCTGGCGCTGCCCGATGCCGACGATACCCTGCGCATGGTCCAGGTGCGCGATCTGCTGGGCGGGCAGCAATTCTGGGACCTTCACCAATACCGCGTCGATCCGCCCCAAGGGGTGCTGATGCACTGGTCGCGGCTGGTCGATCTGCCGCTGGCCGGGGTGCAACTGGCGCTTCGTCCGCTGCTGGGTCCGGCGTTGGCCGAACACGCCGCGCTGGTGATCGTTCCGCTGCTTACGTTGGGTGCGGCGATCCTGCTGGTTTCGCGACTCGCCTGGCGGCTGGTCGATCCGGGCCTGATTGGCTTCGCCTGTCTGGTGCTGGCACTGATGACCCCGGTCACAGGGCAGATGCAGCCGCTG
>JAKOWQ010000258.1 GCA_029781465.1 Pseudomonadota bacterium | reverse complement strand
ATACTTGCTGGCCATTGCGCCCGCCACGGCGGCATCGACATCGGCATCGTCGAAGACGATGAACGGCGCGTTTCCACCCAGCTCGAGGCTGAGCTTCTTGATCGTGTCCGCGCTCTGGCGCATCAGCAGCTTGCCGATTTCGGTCGAGCCGGTGAAGCTCAGCTTGCGTACCGAAGGGTTGGCGGTCATCTCGCCGCCGATCGCACTGGCACTGCCGGTCACCACGCTGAGGATGCCCCCCGGAATCCCCGCCTCCTCGGCCAGCACCGCCAGGGCAAGGGCCGAATAGGGGGTCTGCGCTGCGGGCTTGATCACCATCGGGCACCCGGCGGCAAGTGCCGGGCCGGCCTTGCGGGTAATCATCGCGTTGGGGAAATTCCACGGCGTGATCGCGGCGGTAACCCCGATCGGCTGCTTGAGCACGACGATCCGCTTGTCGGCCATGTGCCCGGGGATGACATCGCCGTAGAGCCGCTTGCCCTCTTCCGCGAACCATTCGATGAAGCTCGCGCCATAGGCGATCTCGCCGCGCGCCTCGGCCAGGCTCTTGCCCTGTTCCATGGTCAGGATCCGGGCCAGTTCTTCCTGGTTGGCCATGATCAGGTCGAACCACTTGCGCAGCACGGCGGCGCGGTCCTTGGCGGTGCGGGCGCGCCAGGCCGGAAAGGCCGCCTCTGCCGCCGCGATCGCCCGGCGGGTTTCCTCCGCGCCGCACAGCGGCACGCTGCCCAGCGCTTCGCCAGTGGCCGGATTGGTTACCGCGATGGTCTGGCCGCTATCGGCATCGACCCATTCGCCGGCGATATAGCACTGGTTGCGTAGCAGCGGAGAGACGGTCATTCGGACTTCCTTCAGATGGCCTTGATCGCGGGCCAGGCCTCGTCAAGCGACTTGC
Organism: Pseudomonadota bacterium; assembly: GCA_029781465.1. GTDB lineage: Bacteria > Pseudomonadota > Alphaproteobacteria > Sphingomonadales > Sphingomonadaceae > Novosphingobium. The sequence continues at coordinate 1,111 of JAKOWQ010000258.1, read as the reverse complement.
GGATGATGGCGACCAGATCGTCGATCTGGCTGTGGCTGATGGTCAGCGGCGGACACATCACGATGGTATCGCGAATCCCGCGCACCATCAGCCCGTTTTCGATACAGCGATCACGGACCAGCGGGCCGGCATTACCCTCTGCCCCGCCCCAGCGCTTGTTGGTGCCAGGTTCGGCCACGATTTCCACCGCGCCGAGCAGCCCGAGCGAGCGGGTTTCGCCGACCAGCGGATGATCGTTCAGCCGCGCCAGCGCCTTGGCCAGATAGGGGCCGGTATCGTCGCGGGTGCGGGCGACCAGCCCCTCGCGCTCGATGATCTCGATATTGCGCAGCGCCACAGCGGCGCAGACCGGGTGGCCTGAATAGGTGAAGCCGTGGACGAAATCGCCGCCGGTCTTCATCACTTCGACGATCTCGCTCGAGACCGCCACCGCGCTGATCGGCAGATAGCCCGAGGACAGACCCTTGGCCATCGGCACCAGATCGGGGGTGAAGCCCAGGGTCTGGTGGCCGAACCATTCGCCGGTGCGGCCGAACCCGCAGATCACCTCGTCGGCGACCAGCAGGATGCCGTATTTGCGGCAGATCGCCTCCACTTCCTGCCAGTAGCCCGGCGGGGGAATGATGACCCCGCCCGCGCCCTGGGCCGGTTCACCGATGAAGGCGGCGACGTTTTCCGGGCCGACCGCGAGAATGCGTTCCTCGATCGAAGCGGCGCAGGCCTTGCCGAAGGCCACCGGATCCTCGCCGAAGCCCTCGCCGAACCAATAGGGCTGGCGCACGTGTTCGACGCCGGGGATCGGCAGATCGCCCTGCTCGTGCATGAATTTCATGCCGCCCAGACTGACCCCGGCCACGGTCGAGCCGTGGTAGGCGTTCCAGCGGCTGATGAAGATCTTGCGCTTGGGCTCGCCCCTAAGCTTCCAGTACTGGCGCACCATGCGGAACACGGTGTCGTTGGCTTCGCTGCCCGAGGCGTTGAAGAACACGTGCTGCAGCTTGCCTCCGGTCAACCCGGCGATCTTCTGCGCCAGCAGCACCGTGGGCGGGGCGACGGTCTTGAAGAAGGTGTTGTAGAAGGGCAGTTCGCGCATCTGTTCGGCGGCGACCTC
>JAKOWQ010000254.1 GCA_029781465.1 Pseudomonadota bacterium | reverse complement strand
AAAATCGAACCGCGCACCGCGAATTCACCGGCATCGGCAACGGTATCGGTGCGGCTGTAGCCCTGGCGCTGGAGCAACGCGATCAGGCTTTCACGGCCCAGGTTCATCCCGGGCTTGAGCAGGCGTACCGATTCGCGGATCCGGAACGGGGTCAGCACCCGTTGCAGCGCGGCATTGATCGTCGTGACCAGCAGTTGCGGCCCATCGGCCTTGCCCTGCAAGCGGTGCAGCGCGGCCAGCCGCTGCGCGCTGACCGAGAGGGCGGGGCTGGCGCGGTCGTAGGGCAGGCAATCCCACGAGGGGAAGGCGATCACATCGAGTTCGGGCGCGAAAAAGGCCGCCGTATCGGCCACCGCGCGCATCGCCGCCTCGTCCGGAGCGATGAACACCGCCCGGCCTTTCGCGGCGCGGGCCAGATCGGCGAGCACCATCGGCTGCGCCCCACGGGCGAGGCCCGAAAGCGTCAGCGGCGTCTTGGCGGCAAGGATCTTGGCAAGGTCAGGCATGGTTTTTCCGCGCAACACCAATTGCCCCGCGGGCCGATTCGGTGGCCAGCGGGGAGCGTTACGCCGCGCGCCTTAGCCGGTCAGGCGCGGCCTGTCAGCGCGGGATTTCAACGTAATCGAGCTTGCACAGGGCATCCATCTGCGGCCCGGCATACTCGCTCGGGATCGCCAGCGTGCCCAGGGCCCAGCCCATGATGTCGGCGTCTTCCTCGTCAAGCAGGCGCTCGAACCAGGCAATCTCGGCCTCGCTCCAGCCTTCGCCAAAGCGATCGAAGAAGCACCCGATCATGTAATCGGCCTCGCGCGTCCCGCGATGCCAGGCGCGAAATTTGAGGCGGCGGAGGCGGTGGGCGGGTTCCATGTCCGCGCGCTAGGCCCGCTCCGCCGCGATGGCAAGCATCAGTGCCCTTCGCGCAAGGCCGCAAGGATTGCATCGGGCTGCCTGCCGATCAGATCCTTGGCCAGTTCCTTGCGCAGCACACCGACGGTCTGCTTGTGATAGTGCTTGCGCAGTTCGCCCAGCGTGCGCGGGGCCGCGATCACCACCAGATCGGCAATCCGGTGCCCCAGCACCTCGGCGTTGAGCCAGTTGACCGCAGCGATGGCATGGGCGTCTTCGCCAACCAGGCTGTCGGCATGGTTGCCCGCGCTCGAATGGTGGCTGCCGCCCGAATGGTTGTGGCTGTCAAGTTTGGGCGCGGGC
>JAKOWQ010000249.1 GCA_029781465.1 Pseudomonadota bacterium | reverse complement strand
CTGCGCGCACCGGCGCGCACAAAGCGACTGGCATGGCCAAGCACATAGTATTCGACATTGCGCGTGATCTTGCGGGTCTTGCGATCGATCGTCACAACACCGCGGCAATCGCCGCAGCCACCAAGGTGCGGGCCGTGATCTTCATCGAGCGCGAGGTTCCACAGGATCGTCCCCCGCGAGCCCGCGCGGCTGGGCGCGATCAGCAGACTGTCGACCATCCAGCTCAGGGTCTTGCCCCAATCCGGCTCCCAGTTGCCGCCCGAGCATTCGGTGAAGAACACCTCCTTGTCGGGGTGGGCTGCGCGGACCTGTTCCATCGCCGCAGGATCGCCTGCATAGCAGTGCCAGGCAACCCCCGTAACATAGCGCGCCGCCCGCGGATCGGCGAGCACGGCCAGGGGTTCTTCGGGATGGTCCCAGTTATGGTCCCATTCGAGCACACCGACCGGCGCCGTGCGCGCGGCGAGCAGCGGCCCGAGATGATCCGCAAGGAACCGCGCCCGCGCCTCGGCCGGGAAGCGCATGCCCGGATAGTCCGCTGGCTCAAAGCGCGGCTCGTTCTGTACCGAGACATAGCGCACCGGAAGGCGCTGGGCCTCCATCGCATCGAGGTAACGGCCGAAATAGGCGGCGTAGGCAGCATAGAACTCCGGCCGAAGCTGGCCCTTGATCGCGCTGCCAGTGTCTTTCATCCACCCCGGCGCCGACCACGGGCTGGCCATCAGCACCAGACCGGGATTGATCCGCTTTGCCGCCTTGAGCGCGATGATCTGCGCCCGCTGCGGCTCGGCCATCGAAAAGCGGGTCAGTTGCGGATCGCTCTGCCCGGATGGCACATCGTCAAGGCTGTAGTGGTGCGAGGAAAAATCCGAAGCGCCGATCGGCACCCGCACGAAACCGAGCGCCAGCCCCTTGTCCCCGAAAAGCTCGGCATAGAGCTCTTCGCGCTCCCGGGGCTGCAGGACCTGCTCGAACAGCCCGGCCGAGGCATCGGTCATCGCCGCGCCGAAGCCGACCACTTCCTGCTGCGCGGCGGCGGGATCGAGAGCTATGGTTTCCGCCAGGCTGTCATCGGCCCCGGTGCGCGCCGCCTCAAGCGGCAGGGCCGGCATTTCTTCCAGCTTGCGCCGCGCATCGACGCTGCTGACATAGACCCTCACCCGCTCCACCGCCTTGTCCGGCGCTCCGGTGCCATAGCGCGCGCCGCAGGCGGCTAGCATGCAGCCCAAAACCAGCGCGGCAAGCGCGCCCGAGCGGGAAAGGGAATTGCTCATGCGTCCGCCGGGCAGGTCTTGGCGACGTATTCGGCGTGAGTCGGCATGACCTTGACGCATTTGCCGATCACCGCAGCGATGTTGGAAAGATACTGCGTCAACTGGGTATCGCTCTTGAGATTGACCTGGGGATCGTAGCCGTGCGGGATCATCCCCTGGCCAATGAACACCTGGATCCAGCTTTCCTCAGAAAACAGTTCCTCATCCTCACGGAAGATGCGCCCGTTGGCCATCCACAAATCCATTTTGCGCCGAAGCGTGTCGGGCACGTCCATGGTCCGGCAATAGTTCCAGAACGGCGTGTCGTCGCGCTCGGTCGCCTTGTAGTGGAGGATGATGAAATCGCGGATCCGCTCGTATTCGAAGTCGGTCTGGCGGTTGAACTCATCAATGTTTCCTGCATCGAATTCGAGGTCGGGAAACAGGCGGATCAGGCGGATGAGCCCCGACTGGACCAGATGCAGACTGGTCGATTCGAGCGGTTCGAGGAAGCCCCCGGCCAGCCCCACCGCGACGCAGTTCTTGTTCCACAACCGGGTCCGCTTGCCGGCCTTGAAACGCACCTGCAGCGGATCGGCCATCGCCTCGCCGTCGAGGTTGCCGAGCAGGACCGAGGCGGCCTCGTCGTCGGAGATGAAATCCTTGGCATAGACGTGGCCGTTGCCGGTGCGGTGCTGCAAGGGAATGCGCCACTGCCAGCCCGAGCCGTGCGCGATCGAGCGGGTGTAGGGGGTGAAGTTCTCCGAGCGGGTGCAGGGCACCGCCAGCGCGCTGTCGCACGGCAGCCAGTGCGACCAGTCGACAAACCCGGTCTTGAGCGCGCCTTCGATCAGCAGGCCGCGGAAGCCCGAGCAATCGAGGAACAGATCGGCCTCAAGCACCTGGCCGTCGGCGAGCTGGATGGATTCGATAAATCCGTCCTCACCGCGCAGCTTGACGTCGACCACCTTGCCCTCGACCCGCTTGACCCCGCGCTCCTGCGCGTAGCCCGAGAGGAACTTCGCGAACAGCGAGGCATCGAGGTGAAAGGCATGGGCGACATGCGCGAGCGGGCTGTCTCCCATCTGGGTCTGGGCGCGAACGAATTTGTTCTCAAGCGCGGCAGCAGTGTTGATCGAGTAGGCGGCAAAATCCTCGGCTCGGCCCATGGCGTTGGCCTTGAGCCAGTAATGGTGGCAGCGCAGCCACTCCCAATCCTGCCCGATCACGCCAAAGCCGTGGATGTAGCTTTGATCCTTGCGCAGCCAGTTCTCGAACTGGATCCCCAATTTGAAACTGGCCTGGGTGCGGGCCATGAACTCGTTCTCTTCAAGCCCGAGCAGTTCGTTGTATTTCTTGATCGCGGGGATCGTCGCTTCGCCAACTCCGATCGTTCCGATCTCCTCGGATTCGACCAGGGTGACATCGTACATGCCCTGGAACAGCCGTGCGAGCAGCGCCGCGCTCATCCAGCCCGATGAGCCGCCACCGACAATCAGGATGCGCCGCAAGGGTTTCATCTCGCGTCCTCCTCGCTCCGCCGGCCTGTCAGGGACAGACGCCAAGCGGCGCCTGTTCGGCCAGGGGTCCGGTCTTCATGGCATGAGCATAGGACAGGCCATACCCGCGCGCAAACAGCCTCTCGGCCTCTGGCTCGCCGCCGCTCGGGCAACGGGTGTTCGGCCAGGCGAACGAAAGCCGGGCGCTGAAATCGAGCTGCTTCGACCCGGCCAGCAGATCGGCCAGCGCACCGGCTTCCGACCCGGGAAGAAATGCCGCGACAAAGGCATCCGAGCGGTTGATCAGATCGGTGGCATAGAGCGTCCGGCCCGAATAGAGCACGCTCACCACCGGCACGCCCTGGCCCGAAACCCGTTCGAGCAGCGCGGCCTGGGCGGGAAAACGACCGGTGAAATCGAGCGGCGCGGGC
>JAKOWQ010000222.1 GCA_029781465.1 Pseudomonadota bacterium | reverse complement strand
TAGAACCCGCCAGCGCTAATAGGCGAGTGGTCGTCAACAAGAAGTCGTCCACACTCAATGGAAAGTCATTCATATTCATCAATGCCTAGCGACGAGCCGATCGTCTTGGTCGGGTTCGCTTCTTGAGGATCGTTTCCGTTTCGTACAGCGAAGACGCTATCGCGGCGGTATACGTGGGTCAAGGGGGGATCTCCCGGGAATGCGCGTACAGGGGGTGACCGGTGCGGGGGATGTCGGGAAGGCGTTGCGAATGCCCGATGCCGCGGTGGGCATCGGCAGCGCTCCGGGTCGGGCCGAGGGCCGTGATATAAGGAAACGATGCGCTCAACCCTTGGGCGGTGGCTGGTGTGCGGGGCGATCGGCGTGGCAGGGCTGGCGATGCCGGCGGCGGCGCAGACGCTGAAAGAGGCGCCCGCGGTGCTCAACAAGCAAGACGCGGCGGCGCAGCACTTCCAGCTTGGCGTCGAGTTCTATCGAGCGGGCGACTATGCAGCGGCGCGCGTTGAGTTCGAGGCGGCGTTCGGGCTGAGTCGGCTCCCCGACTTGCTCCACAACTTGTGCCTGACGGCTGAAAAGCAGGGGCAGTTTCGCGAGGCGATCGAGTACGAGGAGCGTTTTTTGGCGGCGAAGCGCGGCGAGCTGACGACGGCTGAGATCGACGAGGCGCGCGGGCGCCTGCTCCGGCTGCGAGAGCAGCAGAGCCACGGGCCGCAGACCTCGCCGACTGTGCCGGCGGTGCCTGCCGTGGCCTCTTCCGGCCCGGCTCGCAGCGCTGAGCCTGGGGCGCGTGGCTGGCGACCTCCGGTGGGCGCGCTGGCCTTGCTGGTCGGCGGCGGCGCGTCCCTGGTCGCCGGCATCGCGTGTGGAGGCGCAGCCCTCGCGACGGGCTCCCAGCTCGGCAGCGGGCAAGCCTTCACGCTGCGCGAGATCGACGCACTGACCGCCCGCGGCAACGCGCTGAACGCCTCGGCCATCGCCCTCGACATCGCGGGAGGCGTCGCACTGACCGCGGGCGCGACGTGGACGATCGCCGACTGGCTGAAGCGCGGCCGGACCGAGCGCCGCCTGGCGCTGGCCCCCGGCTGGCCTATGCCGCGCACTGGCCTGGCCAAAGCGGACTAATGGGCAGGCGATCGAGTTCGCCAGCGGTTTTGCGTCTCTTTTCCCTGCCTTACTGAGGCTGCGTGCGTTTCAGGGAAAACTTTTCACGCGTTTCTCGACGGGGTTTTAGTCCGCGGTGGTTTGACTTACTAATAATATTCGTCGAGAAATCGCGGGCTTGGCGGGGGGTAGGAAACGTCAGGGAAATGGGAAATCCTGGCTTTCGCTACAGCTTCCCACCGACGGCGGCGGCAAGAATCTGGCGATCTTCAGGGGAAAGCATCTGAACGGTTTTTAGCAGGTCGGCAAGGCTGGGGGGGGCGGTG
>JAKOWQ010000202.1 GCA_029781465.1 Pseudomonadota bacterium | reverse complement strand
CGCGAGCGGCTGGCCCGCGCGCTGGCCCTGCCGCACCGGCTTGATGGTGCCGCGACCGAGGCCGCGATCGACCGCGCGCTTGAGCGCCGCGCGCCTGGTTCCACGCCCTTCTCCGCCGCCGCCGCCGCGATGCGTGCGGCGCGGCGTCCCGTTCCCCTGCTGCGCGCCGCGCAGACGCTGCATTCGCTTGAAAGGATCCTGACCAAATGAGCGCCCAGACCATGACCCTGGCCGATGTCGGCCAGCTCGCCGCTCGGATTCGTGCCGAGGTTGGCAAGGGGGTGATCGGCCAGACCGAGACGGTCGACAGCCTGCTGATCGCCCTGCTGGCGCAGGGCCACGTCCTGCTCGAAGGGCCGCCGGGCACCGCCAAGACCTTCCTTGCCCAGTGCTTCGCGGCCAGCCTCGGGCTCGATTTCTCGCGCATCCAGTTCACGCCCGATCTGATGCCGGGCGATATCCTGGGATCGAACCTGTTCAACTTCCAGACCAGCCAGTTCACCCTCACCCGGGGGCCGATCTTCTGCGAGCTGCTGCTGGCCGATGAGATCAACCGCACCCCGCCCAAGACCCAGGCCGCGCTACTTGAGGCAATGCAGGAACGCCGGGTCACGCTCGATGGCACAGCCCATACGCTCCCCGCGCATTTCCTGGTGGTGGCAACCCAGAACCCGATCGAGAGCCAAGGGGTCTATCCCCTGCCCGAGGCCCAGCTTGACCGGTTCCTGTTCAAGCTGCTGGTGCCTTATCCCACGAGCGAGGAAGAGGCGCGGATCGTCGCCACCTTTGGTGAGCGCGCCGGACCGAACCGCCCGGCTGATCTGGGGATCGCTGCGGTGGCCGATGCCGCCGGGATCGCCGCCGCGGCCCTGGCGGTGAAGAGTGTGACCCTGGCCGAGAGCGTGGTCGATTATGTCGTGCGGCTGGTGCGCGCCACCCGCGAAAGCGCCGCTCTGGCCAGCGGAGCGAGCCCGCGCGCGGCGGTGCTGCTGGCCAATGCCGCGCGCGCCCGCGCCGCGCTCGAGGGGCGCGGCTATGTCCTGCCCGACGATGTCAAGGCGCTCGCCCCGGCGGTGCTGCGCCACCGCCTGCTGCTTTCCCCCGCCGCCGAGATCGAGGGCAAGCAGGTTGAGGCGCTGGTCGGCGAGCTGGTCGAGGCAACCGAGGCTCCGCGCTGATCGCCATGCCCGCGCGCCCTCCCTTGCTCCCCACCGCGCGTGCCGCGCTGCTGCTGGTGGCGCTCGCGCCGCTGGCGGTGCTGCTTGCCGCGCTGGCGCCCGAGGCCTGGGCCGCGGCCCCGCTGCTGGGGCTGCTCGCCTTGCTGGCGATCGCGGGCGATGCCTTCGCCGCCGGGCGGCTGGAACGGATCGAGGTTACCCTGCTCGGCGATATCGAGGTGGGCGATGAGGGCGCCGTGGGCATTGCGGCCCGGATCGCGCGCGGCAGGGCGGGACGGGTCGATTGCGCGCTGGCCGCCGATCCGCGCCTGCTGCCCGGCGGGCGCGGCGAGGCGGCGCTGGTTGCGCAGGGTGGCGGGCAGTGGCTGGGCGCGCTGGCGCTTTGCCCCACCCGGCGCGGCACCGGGGTGGTCGAGCGGGTCTGGCTGCGCTGGACCGGGCCGCTCGGGCTGGGTGCGCGGCAACGGGTCGAGGAGCTGGACCGCGCGGTTCGGGTCTGGCCCAATATCGCCGCGGTGCGCTCGCCCGCGCTGCAAACCTTCCTGCGCAATTCCGAGCTGGGGCTGATCGCGCGGCGGATGCGGGGCGAGGGCAGCCAGTTCGAGGCCCTGGCCGAATACGAACCGGGCATGGACCGGCGCCGTATCGACTGGAAGGCCAGCGCCCGTCACGCCCACCTCTATGCCAAGGAGTACGAGGCCGAGCGCAACAACCAGATCGTCTTCGCGTTCGATTGCGGGCAGGCGATGTGTGAGCCGGTGGCAGGCCTGCCCCGGATCGACCGCGCGGTTTCAGCCGCCTTGACCACCGCCTATGTGGCGATGAAAGGGGGCGACCGGGTGGCGCTGTTCGGCTTTGCCGCGCGCCCGCAGCTGTTCACCCCCTTCGTTTCCGACACCCGCGATTTCCGCCGCCTGCAAATGGCCGCCGCGGGTCTCGACTATACCCGCCAGGAACCGAACTTCACCCTGGCTTTGGCAACGCTGGCCGGGCGGCTGGCGCGGCGCAGCCTGATCGTGGTCTTTTCCGATTTCACCGATCCGACCAGCGCCGAACTGATGATCGAGAGCATCGGCCGGCTGACCGAGCGCCACCTGGTGCTGTTCGTCACGCTGACCGACGAGGAGCTGGTCGATCTGGCCACCGCCGCTCCGGCCGGAATGCCCGCACTGACCCGTGCGGTCACCGCCGATGCTTTGCTGCGCCAGCGCGCGCTGGTGCTTTCGCGGCTGCGCCAGATCGGGGTCGACGCGATCGAGGCCCCCTATGACCGGATCGGCACTAGGCTGCTCGATTCCTATCTCTCGATCAAGCGCAAGGGGGCGATCGGCTGATGGCGATATTCGGCCTGTTCGGATCCAGGGCAAGCGCTGGCGATGCGGCGATAGAGGCGGCAGCGCTGCGTTCCGACCGCTTCCGCCAGCAGCGCGAGGGCGACTGGCAGCGGCTTGAGGCGATTGTTACCCGGATGGAGAAGGGCCGCCTGCGCAAGATCTCCGATGCCGATCTGCAACAGCTGCCGGTACTCTATCGCACCGTTTCCTCAAGCCTTTCGGTGGCGCGTGAAACCTCGCTCGACGCGGCGACGCTGGCCTATCTCGAATCGCTGGTCCAGCGCGCCTGGTTCCTGGTCTATGGCCCGCGCACCACGCTGCTGGGCTGGCTCGGGCGGTTCCTGGGCGGGGAATGGAGCCGCGCGGTGCGGGCAATCTGGCCCGAACTGCTGGTGGCGCTGACGCTGATGGCCGCGGGCACGGCGGTCGGCTGGCTGCTGTGCGCGCACAATCCCGACTGGTACTATGCCCTGGTTGGCGACATGGCGCAGGAACGCGCGCCGGGGGCCGCCCGGGAAATGCTGCGCGGAACCCTGTTCGGGCATGCCGACAAACAGGGCCTGTCGATCTTCGCCGCAGCGCTGTTCAGCCACAACGCCGGGATCGCGATCCTGTGCTTTGCGCTGGGCTTTGCCTT
>JAKOWQ010000200.1 GCA_029781465.1 Pseudomonadota bacterium | reverse complement strand
GATCCGATCGTCGGCGAAGTGGTCGGCCCGGCCGGACCGACCACGGCGACACGGATGGACAAGTTAACCCAGAGGATGTGCGAGCTCGGCCTGCTGGCGATGATCGGCAAGGCCGAACGCGGCCAGGGCGCGACCGAGGTCATCGCCCAGAGCAAGACCGCCTATCTGATGGCGGTGGGCGGAGCGGCCTATCTCGTCGCCCGCGCGATCCGCGAGGCCAGGGTCGTGGCCTTCGAGGATCTGGGCATGGAGGCGATCTACGAGTTCACCGTCGAGGATATGCCGGTAACCGTGGCGGTCGACAGCGAGGGCAACAACGTCCACCAGCTGGCGCCGCTGGTATGGCGGGAAAAGATCGCGCGCGAGCACCTGCTGGGCTGATCGGGGCGGGGGCGTTCGACCAACGCCCCTTCCGCCTCGACGAAGCATCTGGCCTCGTGATGGCGGCGAGGACTATTGCAAGCGGCGGATGAACCAGGATTCGGCCTCGCTACAGCGCGTGCCCGCGCGTCTTGTGCTTGCCTCGATCATCGGGGTGTGGCTGGCTTTCTTCGTCCTGGCCTCGCTGCGCGGCTGGCTGGTCGGGCTGGAATTGCTCGATTCGCTGCTTTGGCGGCGCGCGGTGGTGACCCTGGCCTCGATGGCGGTCACCGTGGCGCTCTGGCCGATCCTGCGCCTGCTCGATCCGCGCCCGGTCTGGCAAAAGGCCTTTGCGGTCCTGGCGATCTCGCTTCCCGCATCGCTTCTGCTCGGAACCATCAACCAATGGGTTTTTGCGCCGGTCGAGGCCCAGGTGGTTGCCAAGATCGCTGAGCGCGAAGGGCTGCGCGTGCGGCGGGATGAGAGCGGCAACCTGCTGGTCGATCCGGTCGACCGGGCCGAATCGGCCGGGGCGGCAGTCACGATCGACAAGGCGACCGATGACGACAACCGCTGGCGCCAGCTCGTCGATCTGGCGCTCAACCGCTATTTCGTCCTGCTTGCCTGGGCAGCGCTTTACTATGCTCTGGTGAGCGCCGAGCAGGCGCGCGCGGCAGAACGGCGCGAAGGCGAATACCGCCGCGCCGCCAAGGCGGCCGAACTGCGCAGCCTGCGCTACCAGGTCAATCCGCACTTCCTGTTCAACACGCTCAATTCGCTTTCGGCGCTGGTGATGACCGGCAAGGCCGAGGCGGCGGAAACGATGATCCAGACGCTGTCGAATTTCTACCGACGCAGCCTGGCGGGGGATCCCACCGGCGACGTCGCGCTTGAGCAGGAATTCGCGCTCCAGCAGCTCTATCTCCAGATCGAGGCGGTGCGTTTCCCCGAGCGGCTCAAGGTCAGATGCGATCTTCCGGGCGCGCTGGCTGAAGCGAGCGTGCCGGGGATGATCCTGCAGCCGCTGGTCGAAAATTCGGTTCGCTATGCCGTTACGCCGGTGACCCGGGCGGTCACCGTCAGCCTGAGCGCGCGCGAGGAATACGGCCGCCTGGTGATCGAAGTGAGCGATGACGGCCCCGGCGGCTCGGGGAGCGGTGGCGGGTTCGGGATCGGGCTTGCGAATGTCCGCGACCGGCTGGCCGCAAGCTATGGCGAGGATGCTTCGCTGGTTTCGGGTCCGTCGGGAGATGGCGGCTGGCGCAGCGTGATCCGCATGCCGCTGAACCGCCATGGCTGATTGCACTGCCTCGCCCCCGCAGCTGCGCGCGCTGATCGTCGATGACGAGCCACTGGCGGTCGAGCGGATGCAGGTGATCTGCGCCGGGATCGAAGGACTGTGCGTTGCCGGAACCGCGCAGGACGGGGCCAGCGCGCTCCACCTGGCCGGTTCGCTTGAGCCCGATCTGGTACTGCTCGACATGACCATGCCCGAACTTGACGGCCTGTCGGTCGCGCGGGCCCTGGCGAGAGCGGCCAATCCGCCGGCGGTCATTTTCGTGACCGCGCATGACAATTTCGCCGTTGAGGCCTTCGATCTCGAGGCGGTCGACTATGTCCTCAAGCCCGTCACGCCCGAACGGCTCGAACGCGCGGTCAGCCGGGTGCTGGCGCGGCGCGGGGAAAAGGCCGAAGGCGGCGGCGACTGGCTGAGCGAATTCTGGGTTCCCTATCGCAGCGAGCTGCTGCGCGTGGCCGCCGCCGACGTCCAGCGGATCGATGCCGAGCGCGACTATGTGCGGCTGCACGTTGCCCAGCAGGACGGCACTTCGCGCTCGTACCTGCTGCTGCAGACAGTCACCGGGCTTGAAGCCCGGCTCGATCCCGAGCAGTTCATCCGGGTTCATCGCTCGACCATTCTCCGGCGCGGTTCGATTGTCGGGCTGCGGCACGATGGCCTGGGGGTGTGGTCGGCCGAGCTGGTCGATGGCACGGCGGTGCGGATCGGGCGGACCTATCTGGGCCGCGCCAAGGCGATGGCCGGGCGCTGAACGCCCGACAGCCATATTTTGCTTGCCCCGCGCCGCTCCAGGGTGTTTGCCGGGAGCCGTGCCGACCACATCGACCACACTATTTCACGTCAGCGATCTGCATTTCGGGCAGGAGGATAGCGCCGCCCTTGACTGGTTTGTCAGCGAGGCCGCGCGGGAACGGCCTGCCGCGATCCTGTGCACGGGGGATCTTACCATGCGCGGCTCGGCGGGCGAATTTGCCCAGGCGCGCGAATGGCTGGCAGGCTTGCCCGCGCCGGTCTTGGTGGTGCCGGGCAACCACGATGTCCCCTATTACCACCACATAGTGCGGCGCCTGATCCAGCCCTATGCCCGCTTTCGGGACCTGGTCGCCAGCCTGCCGCCGCCGCCGGACCTGGCGCAGATCGCGCTGATCCCGCTCAAAACCATTGCCCGGGCGCAGTGGCGGCTCAACTGGTCCAAGGGCCGGGTGGCTGCACGCGATCTCGATGCCGCGCTTCAGGGACTGGCGGCGCAATCTGGCAAGCCGCTCAAGCTGGTGCTGGGCCATCATCCGCTGATCGACGCCGGAACCGAGGGATCGGGCTCGACCCGTGGGGGGGAGCGTGCGCTCACCGCGCTGGCCCGCGCCGGGGTTGATGCGGTCCTGTCGGGGCACGTTCACGACGCTTTCGACCTGACGGCGCAGGCCGATGGCCTGCCTGTTCGCCTGATTGGCGCCGGAACCCTGTCCAAGAGGCTGCGCGCGAGCCCGGCCGGTTACAACCGGCTTGAATGGAGCCCGGCGGAGGGGCTGAAGGTTTCCAAGCGCACGATGGACATGGGGGCATGAGCCAGCCGGGAAATTCCGGCATTCTGGCCCGGCTGTGGCTGAGCAGCCAGTCCCTGCTCGACCCGCGGCCCGACATCAGGGACCTGCGCCGACGGGTGGCGACGGTTGTGGGAGCGGTGTTGCTGGCCCTGGCGGCGATCGTCTTTGCCAGGCTGGGTGATCTGGCCCAGACCCTGTTCACCCAGTTGCGCACGGCTCTGCCCTGGGTTCCGGCCGTGCTGACGCCTCTGGGCTTTGCGCTGTTCGCCTGGTTCACGGCCCGGTACTGGCCCGCCTCGCGCGGATCGGGGATCCCGCAAATCATCGCAGCGGCCCAGACGCCCGCCCGTTCCGCGCGCGGTCCGTTAGTCTCCCCACGCACCGCGCTGGCCAAATTCTGGCTAACGCTCGGCATGTTGCTGGTCGGTGGTTCGGTCGGGCGCGAGGGGCCGACGGTGCAGATCGGCGCGGCGATCATGGTCGCGGTGCACCGGCTGCTGCGCGTGCCGGTTAGCGCTGGCGTGCTGATCGCTGGCGGCGCGGCGGGGGTTGCCGCGGCCTTCAACACGCCGCTCGCGGGCGTGGCCTTCGCGATCGAGGAACTGGCCTCGGCCTATGAGCAACGGGTGACGATGCTGGTCATGGGTGCGGTGATGGTCGCGGGTATGGTGACGCTCGGGGTTTCGGGTGACTACGTCTATTTCGGCGCGATGCAGCAGGCGCTTCCCGTCAAGGGCGTGCTGCTGATCGCACCGCTGGCCGGGATTCTGGGGGGACTGGCAGGTGGCGGCTTCGCCCGGCTTCTGGTTGCCTTTGCGCGGCAGGATTCGCCGCTGATTCGCACCTTGCGCTCGCGTCCGGTGCTTTTCGCCGGGGGATGCGGGGCGGTTGTGGTGCTGATGGGTCTGCTGACCCATGATGCGACATGGGGCACGGGCTACGAAGTGACCCGCGAAATGATCGAGGGGAGAGGGAGCGAAGCGCCGCCGCTGTTCGGGCTGGCGAAGTTCGTCACCACCGCCGCGACCGCGATCAGCGGCGCGCCGGGCGGGATCTTCGCACCCTCGCTCAGCACCGGCGCCGGGTTGGGGCAGATGCTGGCCGCCTTGCTGCCCGATCAGCCTTCGGGTGCGATCGTGTTGCTTGGCATGGCGGGCTATTTCGTGGGGGTGGTGCGGGCACCGCTGACCGCGGTTATCATCCTGATGGAAACGACCGCAAGCCGCTCGATGATTGTGCCCCTCTTCGCCACGGCACTGATCGCCGATTTTGTCAGCGCAAGGGTTTGCCCGGAAAAGCTTTACCACGCGCTTTCGCACGGCTTTGTGCTTGCGCGCGGCCGCAAGGGCTGAACGCAAAAAAGGCGGAGCCGAAGCCCCGCCTTCTTCGCGATACCCTTGAGGGTAAGGCTTAGCGCTTCGAGAACTGGAAGCTGCGGCGAGCCTTGGCCCGGCCATACTTCTTGCGCTCGACCACGCGGCTGTCGCGGGTCAGGAACCCGGCGGCCTTGACCGCACCGCGCAGCGTGGGCTCGAACTTGGCCAGCGCCTGGGCGATGCCGTGCTTGACCGCGCCGGCTTGGCCCGAAAGCCCGCCGCCCTTGACGGTAGCGATCACATCGTACTGACCGGCGCGATCGGCCACCTGAAACGGCTGATCGATGACGAGGCGCAGCGTCGGACGTGCAAAGTAGACTTCCTGATCGCGGCCATTGACCACGACCTTGCCCGAGCCGGGCTTGATCCAGACGCGGGCGACCGCATCCTTGCGGCGACCGGTGGCATAGGAGCGGCCCTGCGCGTCGACTTCCTTTTCGCGCAGCGGCGCGGCCGGAGCGGCGGGGGTGGCGACATCGGCGGCAGCGCCGAGATCGGCCAGATCGGTGAGGGTGTTATCGGACATCAGGCGCCCACCTTGTTCTTGCGGTTCATGGCAGCAACGTCGAGCGGCTGGGGCTGGGTGCCCGCATGCGGATGCTCGGCGCCGGCGTAGAGGTGAAGAGCGCGCATCTGCGCCCGGCCCAGCGGGCCGCGCGGGATCATGCGCTCAACCGCCTTTTCGAGCACGCGCTCGGGAAAACGGCCGTCCAGCACCTTGTCGGCGGTCACTTCCTTGATCCCGCCGGCATAGCCGGTGTGCTTGTAATAGGTCTTCTGCTTGAGCTTGTTGCCCGTCAGCCGCACCTTGTCGGCGTTGATCACCACGACATGATCGCCGCAATCGACGTGGGGAGTGAAGCTCGGCTTGTGCTTGCCGCGCAGATGATTGGCGATGATCACGGCGAGACGCCCGACCACCAGTCCATCGGCATCGATCAGATGCCAGTTCTTTTCCACCTCGGCCGGCTTGATCGACCGGGTGACCTTGCTGAGCGCCTTCATGGCTGGTCAAATCCCTGAGTTAAGCGAATCCCGCGCTCCAGCCTGGCTGGGCGCGCGTGAAGGCGGCCCTTTCGTGGAACGGAGCGGCAAAGTCAAGCGAATCGGCGGGTTTGCAGAGAGGTAAAATAATACCTCTAGATCGCGCGGCGCTATCGGCGGGTTATGTTCCAGGCTTCGCTGGAAACTCGGGTCGATCCGGCCACCACTGTGGTCACCGTGCGCACCACCGAGGAATTGAGTCCGCCTTCGATCGGACCTTCCGCCCGGATCGAGACGATAACCTCGCCCTGTTCGCCGTCGGGCAGGGCGATGGCGCGGCGCTCCTGCCGCTCGCCGCTGGCACAGGTGAACAAGTCGGCCGGCCACTGCCCGCCCGCACCTGCCGCCGCGGCGAGCTGCCCCAGCTGGTGGTCTGCCTCGCGCTGGTCGGCTCCGGTCAGACCGCTCGTGGCAATCATCGCCCGGGTCTGGGTCAATGCGGCCTCGGCTACCGGCGCGTCAGCCGGAGTACGATGCGGGCCGGAGCGGATCCGTCCGTCGCGATCGAGTTCGATGGGAAAGGTGCCTTCATCGGGCCGCTTGCGCTCGATCTCGGCCAGCGCGGCCAGTCGCGGCGGTGCCTCGACCGTGGTCTCGAGCAGCTGACCGTTGACCCGGTAGCCGTCGTCAAGGGCCACGAACTCCACCGCGTAGCTGCGCCGCACCACGATCTGGCGTCCATCGCGCAGCCCGCGCACCAAGGTGCGGGTCAGCACCAGCGGCTCGCGCGGCGGTGTGAAATGCTGGTGCCGCAACGGCGGGGCGGCACCAACCAGCGCCGGGCCGGCCAACGAAGGCAGCAAGGCGGCGACACCGACCATCAGCATGGCGCGGAGCCTCATCGTGCCAGACTCGCCATCCAGTCAGCGGTCGGGGTGCGGAGATGCGGGGCGGCAAGGCGCGAAAGCGCGCGTTCGATCAGGGCTGCGTCGGTCTTGAACGGCACCCCGGCCTCCTCTGCCTCCCCGCGCGCGCCGTGGCTCAGTGGCCACGAGCGCATCGCACCGGGGGATATTGGCACAGGCAACCGGCCCTTCGTCAAGCATTAGTGTGGCGGTCCGTGCGGACTGCCTCGCTTCACACGCTTCCCCGCCCGAGGGCGTGGGCGCCCCAGGCAGCCGCGGCGAGGGTCAGCGCACCGACCAATTGGTGGGCCGCCGCCAGCGGCAAGGCCATGCCGCTCATCACCGTGGCAATGCCCAGAAGTACCTGGGTGCCAAAGGCCGAATGGATCGCGATCGAGGCTGGTCGGTGCGCGCGCCGGATCCTGCGCGCCAGGACGACCAGGATCATCACAACGGCCCAGGCCCACCAGCGATGCAGGAAGTGGATCAGGAACGGATCATGCAGCAGCGCATGGACCGGTCCTTGGGACCAATCGATCCCATCGGGGAAAAATCGGCCGGTCATCAGCGGCCAGTCACTCGCCACATAGCCCGCCCGCAGTCCGGCCACCATCGCGCCCAGCCCGAGCTGGGCGAACAGCATGGCCAGGGCCAGAAGGCCAAGCGGGGTAAGCCGCGCCGCCGCCTCGTTCCGGGCCAGCGCCTTGAGATCAAGCGCGGTCCACACGCAGCCGGCCATGATCAGGAGGGGCAGCAGCAAATGCACCGCCAGGCGCAAGTGGCTGACCCGCACGTCGTTGACGATGCCCGATTTGACCATCCACCATCCGATCGCGCCCTGGATGCCGCCCAGGGCCAGCAGTGCCAGAAAACGCCCCTTGTAACCGGCGGGGATCTGTCCTTTGAGCCAGAACCAGGCGAGCGGTACGGCAAAGGCGATCCCCACCACGAACCGCGCGAGCAAGCGGTGGAGCCACTCCCAGAAGAAGATTCGCTTGTATTCGGCCAAGCCCATTCCAGCCGGACCGTTGATCTCGATGAACTGGGGAGTTTGCCGGTACTTGGCGAATTCGGCCTGCCACTGCGCATCGCCGAGCGGCGGCAAGATCCCGCTGACCACCTTCCATTCGGTGATCGAAACCCCCGATTCGGTCAGCCGGGTGATCCCGCCGACCACCACGATCGCGATCAGCAAGGCCACCATCGTCCAGAGCCAACGGGCCATGGCAAGGGGGCGGGCAACGGAAACAGGGCTGCTGCTCATGGTTTTCCCCTGCTTCGGCTCCACGCAAAGCGCAAGCGGGTTGCGCAAGTTTTCACAGGCCCCTTGCAGAATGTTACATCGTCTCATACATGGCCCTCGCAATGCGCAGTGCTTTCGTCCTGATTCGCAACCGGCTTGACCGGCTCGGCGTGGTCCTTTCCGGGCTTTGCGCCCTGCATTGTCTTGCCGGGCTGCTGCTCGTCACCGGGCTGGGGCTGGGCGGCGAGGTGCTGCTTGCTCCGGCGATCCACCGGGTCGGCCTGGCGCTTGCGGTGCTGGTCGGCGCGGCAACCCTAGCGATCGGCGTCGCGCGTCATGGCGATCCGCGTCCGTTGCAAGTCGGCCTGGTCGGTATAGCGCTGATGGCGCTGGCGCTGTTCGTCGGCCACGGTTCGGCTGAGGCTGTTCTGACCATCGGCGGGGTGACCCTGCTGGGCTGGGCGCACATCCGCAACTTGCGTCAGACGAACTGAACGCTATCTGCGGGGCATGACCGCCTCGCTCAATCTCATCGTCAACGGCGAGCCCCGGCGCGCTGCTCCGGGTTCAATCGCCGATCTGGTCCGCGCGCTGGAGCTGGATCCGGCCAAGGTCGCGGTCGAGCGCAACGGGGATATCGTGCCCCGCTCAACCCTGGCCGATGCCCCGCTTGGCGACGGCGACGTGCTCGAGATCGTCCATTTCGTTGGCGGCGGGCAGGGCGAGGACGATACATGGACCGTCGCCGGGCGCACTTTCACCTCGCGGCTGATCGTCGGCACCGGCAAGTACAAGGATTTCGCCCAGAATGCGGCGGCGGTGGAAGCAAGCGGGGCGGAAATCGTCACCGTCGCGGTGCGCCGGGTCAACGTCAGCGATCCCAAGGCGCCGATGCTGACCGATTTCATCGATCCGAAAAAGATCACCTACCTGCCCAACACCGCCGGGTGCTTCACTGCCGAGGAAGCGATCCGGACCTTGCGGCTCGCGCGCGAGGCGGGCGGCTGGGATCTGGTCAAGCTCGAAGTGCTGGGCGAGGCGCGCACGCTCTATCCCGACATGCGCGAGACGCTGAAGGCTTGCGAAGTGCTGGCGGGTGAAGGCTTCGCGCCGATGGTCTACTGCGTTGACGATCCGATCGCGGCCAAGCAGCTCGAAAGCGCTGGCGCGGTGGCGGTGATGCCGCTGGGCGCGCCGATCGGATCGGGGCTGGGGATCCAGAACCGGGTGACGATCCGCCTGATCGTCGAGGGTGCTTCGGTGCCGGTGCTGGTCGATGCCGGGGTCGGCACCGCCAGCGATGCCGCCGTAGCGATGGAACTGGGCTGCGACGGGGTGCTGATGAACACCGCGATCGCCGAGGCAAAGGATCCGCTGCGCATGGCCCGCGCGATGAAGCTCGCGGTCGAGGCCGGACGCCACGCCTATCTTTCGGGCCGCATGGCAACGCGCAAGTACGCGGATCCCTCCAGCCCGCTCGCCGGCCTGATCTAGACCGCCTTGCGCAGGGTGATGATCACGAAGCGCGATTCGCCGCCCTCATAGCCCCGCCCTTCGCCGGTTTCGGTTTCGACCTGCGACCAGGGACCGGCTTCGGCGTAGTAGCCGCGCAGCTCAGCCTCGCTCAGATAGTTGTAGTAGCGCCCCAGACGGTCGCGTCCCTCGGCTCCGGCGGTCTTGTAGGTCGCGACATGCCAGCCGCCCGGTTTCAGTGCCCGCCAGACACGGGCCAGCACCCCGGTCAGCCCGCTGCGCGGGACGTGGAGCAGCGAATAGGCCGCGACAATGCCGTCATAGACCTCCACCACTTCAAGCTCGTCAAAGCGCATCACGCGCACCGGCCGACCCAACCGCGCTTGGGCCTGGGCGGCCATTTCGGGGACACCGTCGGTCGGTTCGACCCGGAAGCCAAGCGCTTCCATGTGCGCCGCATCCCGCCCTGACCCGCAGCCCAGTTCAAGCACCCGCGCGCCGGGAGCCAGCCTTTCGAGGAACGGATCGAGGTGGCGCCCGATGCCCCCAGGGCCGCTCGCCGCGTAATCAGGCGCCTCGCTCGCATAGAAGGCCAAAGTCGCGGCATCGAATTCAGCCATGGCAATCCTTCCTTCGTGCTCGGGCCAATTCCAGGGGTTCGATGGCAACCGGCCGTCAGCCCCTATGGTTAACGGGATCATAACCATATTCTGGTGATCTGCCTCCAGTGCAACTGGGGATAAGATCATGGGCAACACCGGCACCGCTTCGCTGACCATCGCCGAACTGCGCGAATTCGCCAGCTTCTCGGCCGGAGAGCAGCGCTATATCAAGCGCAGCCTCGATATTGGCCTCGGGCGGCAGGACGCGTTCAAGTTGTGGGCGCGCGATGCGTCGGAGAACGCTTCGATCCGCAGCCAGTACGTGGTCTACCAGGAATTGAAGACCCTGCGCGGCGCGGTCCCTTCGGACAGCGGGCTTGAGGGGATCGAAAGCTTCATCGGCAAGCTGGTGCGCCTCGCCGCCTTCGACCTCGCGCAGGAGCGGATCGAGTGCTTCTCCGCCTTCCGTTTTCTCTACGAACGGCTGCTCGGCCCCGAGGCGCGGCCGTTTCTGCCCAGCGCCTTCTGCGCTGCCGCCGCTTTGCCGCAAATCCGCCCCGACCGGCGCAAGCACCTGCTCCAGTCGATCAGCGAAGCCGCCGCCACCGCGCCGGGCTGGTCGGCCCGGGCGCCCAGCTTCTATCCCGAATGGGTAGAGAAGGAAGCGGCCTAGGCCGGACTACCCCTTGTACAACCCGTCGAGCCGCTCGCCATAGCGCTCCTTGAGCTTGTGGCGGCGGATCTTGAGGCTGGGGGTCATTTCCTCGTTCTCGATCCCGAAAGCTTCGTCGGCGAAGGTGAACTGGCGGACCTTCTCGATCACCGAGAGATCCTGGTTGACCCGGTCGATCGCCGCGCGCACCGCGCTGCGGAAGGAGGGCAGGTCCTGCAGCGCGGCGAGATCGAACTTCTCGTCATTGGCCTGGGCCCATTCGAGCGCCCACTCGGCATCGGGGACGATCAGGCCGACCACGTAGGGGCGCCGGTCGCCCACCACCATCGCCTGGGCAATTTCGGTTTGCAGGGTCAGCATGCCCTCGATCTTCTGAGGCGAGATATTGTCGCCTTTGTCGTTGACGATCATGTCCTTCTTGCGGTCGGTTATCACCAGCCGCCCGGCCTCGTCGATATGGCCGATGTCGCCAGTGTGGAGCCACCCGTCCACCAGCGTGCGCGCGGTTTCGGCCTCGTTACGCCAGTAGCCCAGCATCACCAGCTCGCCGTGCACCAGGATTTCGCCATCTTCGGCGATCTTCACTTCGACCCCGTGGAGCGGCGGGCCGACCGTGTCCATCTTGAGCCCGGCGGCGGGACGGTTGCAGGCCACCACCGGCCCGGCCTCGGTCTGGCCATAGCCTTGCAGCAGGGTCAGCCCCATCGCATCGAAGAACACCCCGATATCGGGATTGAGCGGTGCCCCGCCTGAAACCATCGCCTTCATCCGCCCGCCGAATTTGGCGCGGATCTTGGGGCGCAATGCCTTGTCGATCAGCAGGTTCATCGGCTTGTCGCGCAGCCGCTTGCGTCCCTGGGCCTTGAGCGAACCGATCCCCATCGCCCGGGTCATCATGTAGTTGGCGAGTTTGCCCTGCTTCTCGATCTGCTTCATGATCCGCGCGCGAAGCACCTCGAACAGGCGGGGCACCACCACCATCACCGTCGGGCGTACTTCCTCGATGTTGGATGCGAGTTTTTCCAGCCCCTCGGCGTAGTAGATCTGCGCGCCGACCCCGATCGGCAACATCTGCCCGCCGGAATGCTCGTAGGAATGCGACAGCGGCAGGAACGAGAGGAACACCTCGTCCTCATCCAGCCCGAAATCCTCGTTCAGCACCCGCGCCGCGCCATCGACGTTGCAAAGCATCGATCCGTGGGGAAGCATCACCCCGCGCGGCGCCCCGCCGGTGCCGCTGGTATAGATGATGCAGGCCATGTCGGCGCGCCCGATCTTCGCGATCCGCTTGTTGACCTTTCCGCGCGCGATCGCGGCGTCACCGGCCAGCATCGCGGCCCATTCATGGTATTCGAACCCGCTGGTCTGGGCGATGCGCAGCGGTTCGATCCCGATCACGAACTGGGCCTGGCCCGACCGCAGCACCGCAGGGAGCAGGGGTTTGGCCAGCTTGTCGTTGGAAACGATCACCGCCCGTGCTCCCGAATTGTCGAGAATGTGCAGGTGGTCGCGCTCGGTATTGGTGGTGTAGGTAGGAACGGTGACGCACCCGGCGGCCATGATAGCGAAATCGGCGATGCACCATTCGGGCCGATTTTCGGAAACCAGCATCACCCGGTCGCCGTCCTTCAGGCCGATCCGCCGCAGCGATTCGGCCAGGGCGCTGATCTGCCGCACGGCCTCTGCCCAGGAAATCGGATGCCACGCACCGTCGCGCTTGGCCCACAGGAACGGCGCCTCACCGCGCGCATCGGCGCGGGCCAACAGCAGTTCGACCAGATTCCTGGCGGTTGGAATATCGGAAATGTCCACCACGTCGCTCGGCCCCTTCCAGCGTCCCCTTCCCCCGGGCGGTGTGCCACCCTTGTCGTTGCGGCCTTGCTAGGACGGCTTGGCCGGAGCGGCAAGCGGCCTATTCACCCAGCGCGCGCCCTTCGCTGCGGGGATCGGCCGCGCCGCGCAATTCTCCGCCGACCACTTCGATCGCATTCGCCTTGAGCGGCAATCCGCGGGGCACAACCTGATCGTGGCCCAATGCCTTGAGTGCCGGAATCATCGCCTCGAGCGAGGAACCCTGCTCGACGAACACCACATCGATCCCGGGCGCGAAGATTACCGGCAGACCCAGCGCATCCTGCGCGCCCATGTCCCAATCGAGCACACCGATGATCGCCCGGATCACCTGCGCCGGGATCGTCGCCCCGCCCGCCGCGCCGACCGCCAGGCGCAGCTTGCCGTCGGGTCCGAACACCAGCGTCGGGCTCATCGAGGAACGCGGGCGCTTGCCTCCCTCGACCCGGTTGGCAACCATCTTGCCATCGAGTTCGGGGTTCATGTCGAAATCGGTCAGCTCGTTGTTGAGGAAATAGCCGCCAACCATCAGCCCCGATCCGAACGGGCTTTCGATCGTCGAGGTATAGGACACGGCATGGCCGCTGCGGTCGATCGCGAC
The DNA here is from genome assembly GCA_029781465.1 of Pseudomonadota bacterium. Classification (GTDB taxonomy): domain Bacteria; phylum Pseudomonadota; class Alphaproteobacteria; order Sphingomonadales; family Sphingomonadaceae; genus Novosphingobium. Next base: position 1,493 of record JAKOWQ010000200.1, on the reverse strand, counting down.
GAAATGCGAGGTGCCGTATTCCTCGGCCAGGGCGGGATCGGCCAGGCTGAGCTTCTCCGCGCCGGGCGGCGTGCCGGCGCTGACCGCCGCAATGGACTTGCCCGGATCGATCGCCGCACCGCGCGCGGCAAGATAGGCCGGATCGATCAGGCCAGCGACCGGAACCGGGACAAAATCGGCGTCGGCGGTGTAGCGCGCCCGATCGGCATAGGCGAGGCGCATCGATTCGGCGATCAGGTGCCAGGCAGTGGGCGAATCCTTGCCCAAGCCGTGCAGATCGAAGCGTTCGAGCATCTTGAGCGTGGCGATCACCGTGGTTCCGCCCGAGCTGGGCGGGCCCATCCCGCAAATCCTGTATTGCCGGTAGGTCCCGCAGACCGGCGCACGGTCCTTGGCCTCGTAGGCGGCGACATCGGCCTCGGTCATCGGTTCGGGATTGCGCGGCGCGGTGGTCACCCTGGCGACAATCGCGCGCGGATTGGCTCCGGAATAGAATGCCTTGGGGCCCTGATCGGCCACGGCCTGAAGAGTCGCCGCGAGCGCCGGATTCCTGACCGTGGTGCCGACCGCGAGTGGCTGGCCCGCGCCGTCGTAGAACAAGGCCTGACCGTCGGGGGTGAACCCGGCGACATGCGCGCTGCTCTTGAGCATGCCGTTGAGCCGCGGGGTGATGACGAAGCCGTCGCTGGCCAATCTGATCGCCGGCTGGAACAGTGCCGCCCAAGGCAGCTTGCCGTGTTCCTTGTGGGCCTTGGCCGCCAGCGCGATATTGCCCGGAACGCCCACGCTGGTCCCGCCCGGAACCGCTTCGGAGTAGGACAGCAGCTTGCCATCCTTGAAGAACCACCTGGGATGCGCCGCAGCCGGGGCCTTTTCGCGCCCGTCGATGGTCATCACCTGGCCCATGGGGTCTGTCTCGACGTAGAGGCCGCCGCCGCCGATCCCCGAGCTTTGCGGCTCGACCACGGTCAACGCCAGCATCACCGCGATCGCCGCGTCGGTGGCGTTGCCGCCCTGGCGCAGCATCTGCACCCCCGCATCGGCGGCGCGCGGGTCGGCCGCGCTGACCATGCCCGCGCCATAGGCTTGCTCGGTTCGCGCTGGCGCGCTGGCGAGCGGAGCGGGGGTGGATGCGCAGGCCCCGGCAAGCAGCGGGGCGGCAATGGCGGCGATCAGGCGAAGCTTCATGCCTGCCAGTGCTATTCGCTTCCGACCGCTTCGGCAATGGTGGCAAAGCCATCGCGGCGCATCAGCCGCTCGAGGCCCCGAACGATCCGGCCCGCGATTCCGGGTCCTTCATAGGCCATCGCCGAATAGAGCTGGACCAGGCTGGCCCCGGCACGGATCCGTTCCCAGGCGTGCTCGGCGCTGGCGATTCCGCCAACCCCGATCAGCGGCAGCGCCCCGCCGGTTGCCTTGCGGAAATCGCGCAAGCGCTGCTGGGCGAGTTCGCGCAGGGGCGCACCCGAAAGCCCGCCGGCCTCGTTTGCGTG
>JAKOWQ010000192.1 GCA_029781465.1 Pseudomonadota bacterium | reverse complement strand
CTACTTTGCCCGCACCAAGACCAAACTCGCCGATCTGCTCTGGAATGTCGCCCGCAGCGACGACGGCTATCACTTCGGTTCCACCGGCAGCCACTCTCGCGCTGCCGATCATCAACAAGGAGATTGACTCATGAACACCTCGCGCCCCGTCCCATCAGCCCCCGGCCAGCCCATCGGCCTCCTGCTGGAGAATGTCCCCTTCGCCCACATGCTGGGCGACCGCATCCGCACCGACGCCCTCGGCAACATCTGCCTCACGGTGCAGCAGCGCATCATCATCGAAGCCAAGCTGCGCGAAGCCAGCCGCGACGGCGTGCCCCTCGTCATTGTCCTCTGGCCGCAGAACGCCCCCAAAATCACCGGCTTGGAGCCAGATCGTGTGGTGCGCTCATGACCATCTTCACCACCGGGCAGCGCGCCAAGCTCCGCAACATCCGGGCTGCCCTCAAGGTCTACGGCCAACTGGATCGCCACCCCGCCGATCAAGCCAGCCGGGTGCGCCACTGGCAGGCCACTGCCGCCGCCGCCCGCGAAGCCTTGACCATCATCCAAACCGCCGTCCTCATCGACGACGACATCGAGAAAAACCCCGCCATCATTGCAGCCCGTGCCGAGGGCGCCATTATCGAGATCATTCAGGCCGAGGTCGAGGAGTTCTACGACGAGGACAACCAGTACAACCAGACCATGTTCTCTGCTCGCACGGCCATCCGGGAAATCTTCGAAGAACTCTACGGCCAACTGGTGGCGCAGGTCGAAGCCCTCGAAGCCCTCACCACCATCGAGGAACCCAATCCTCCCGTCAAGCAAACCAACGCCCCAACCGATCAGCCGAGCAGCACTGCCATCGAGGAGATCGAACCCGGCTTGGTTGATGTCGATGAAGTGTGGCTCGCAAAGCCCGGCGAGATCGAACCCGGCTTCAGCACCCACAGCCCAGATGAATGAAGTCAGCGCCGCGCATTTTTTGAGCCAAGATCGGAAAGTGCTTCAAAAAAAGTGCGCGGCGGGGTTGCCCGCAGGGTGGCCGCGCCAGCCGCCGCCCGCTTGGACAAAATGCGTCGTTCGACCGGCGCATTTTTGTTATCTGGATGCCAGTCACCACCCCGCACCACCATGCCAACAACCCCGGCAGCGTCGTTCGGCGGGCGGGCGGAGAGTCACCAGTCCGGGTTTCCGAACGCACCCGGCAGCCAGCGCGTGGGCTTCCTCAGGCTCGCCGCGCCTCGCGCGGGCGGCTCGGCAGCGCCGCCCGTCCGCCTCCCTTGCAATCGCTTCGCCCGCGCTGCGCGCCCGCGTGCGGGCTTCGCTTCGGTGGGGGTCGCAGCGCTCGTCGCTGGTGTCGCTTCGGCGCTTCCGTTCGCTGTCGCTCTCGTCCGCTGTGCCTCGCTCCTCCGCGCCTTGCCCGCGCTCCTCCGTTTGTCGCGCTCGGCGGGGTTCGGTTGCCAGCGCCCGCCCCGCGGCCAACGTGGCCGGAAGCCAACCCTTGACGCTGCACAAACTTCTTTCCGTCGGTTAAGTCGCGCGCTCAATGCAGTCTCAATCCATCCGGCAGCCCTCGATCAGCTCTCAACCCCAAAAATCCGTGCACCAAATCAATTGTGGCGCTTCGATCTTGATCGTAGGTCATCTCGCCCCAACGCCAAAACGCCGGACGCGCACGGCCAGCTTGCATAATGTCAGCCTCAGTTGTCGATGAAAGGGAGAAGCCGCAGCCACAAACCCGCTGCGAGGGGTCAGTTCACTCGAAGGAAATCAACGTACCCCGCTTCTTCGCCCGGATGCGCCGCATCCGCAGCTTCGCCCGTTCGCGGTCGCGTGCCCGGCGCTCCTCAATCGACAGATGGTTGGCCTCGTCTACCGCCCGCACCCGCCGCACCGCCTCGTCATCCGGAGCCACCACCCGCAAACAGCCCCGCGCCGCCCGCCGCTCCTCGTTCAACCACTGCCACACCACAAGGTTCAGCGCCTCCAGCTTGTCCAGCGTTGCCAGCACCTTCGACGGCGAACAGTATGCCGCCCGCGCCATCTCGTGCACGCTCGGCGACCCCCGACCCTCTTCAAAGCGCTGCCACAGGTAGTTCCAGATGTCCCGATCCACCTTCGTGATCCGGGTGTGATAATGCCCGCGTGCCGCCATCCCTACACCCCCTGCTGCCACACATGCAGCCCATCAAAAACGTGTGCGCTGGCGCGGCCACCGAACAAACGGCCAGCCTTTGCCCGAACACCTCGCCAGGCAGGGGCGCGGCCACCGACCGCCTGCCTCACGTTCGCGGCCAGTCGCCGGGCAGAGCCGCGCCCCA
>JAKOWQ010000443.1 GCA_029781465.1 Pseudomonadota bacterium | reverse complement strand
AGAATCGCTTGGCAGGTTGGAGCTGCGGCACGATTGCCGCCGCCCGGCACAAGTGCGGGCCTTTAGGGCTTCGAGGGGCGCGGTGCAAGCGTCACGAGTTTGCCCGGATTGAGCAGACCCGCCGGGTCAAGCGCAGCCTTGATCCGCCGCATCAGATCCAACGCGACGGGATCGCCAAGCCGCTCGAGCTCATCGCGCTTGAGCTGGCCGATGCCGTGCTCGGCCGAGATCGATCCGCTCCACTGGGTGACCAGATCGTGAACCCGCCTGCTGATGGCCTTGCCCTCACGCGATTCCCATTCGCCGCGCACCGCATCGGTCGGGGCTACGACATGGAAATGCACGTTTCCATCCCCCAGATGCCCAAAGCAGAAAGTCTGTGTTCCAGGCCATTCGGCTTCGATTGCCGAGCTGGCGAATTCGATGAATTCAGGCATTTGCTCGGCCGGAACCGAGATATCGTGCTGTACAGCCGCGCCCTTTGCCCGCTGCGCCGCCGGGATCCCCTCGCGCAAGGCCCAGAAGGCTTCGGCCTGGGCTTCGGAAGCAGAGATGGCGGCATCGGTGAGCAGCGCTTTGGCAAATACCTCGCTCAGCATGGTGGCGGCGCGCTCTTGCAGGGTATCGGCGCCGCGGGCGTCGGCGACCAGCTCGATCAATGCATGCCATGGGTGGTCCTGCCGAAGCGGCGCACGCATTCCCGCCTGGTGCTGCAAGACCGCATCGAGGCTCGATTGCGGAAGGATTTCGAATCCCTCCAGCGCCTCGCCCATCGCTCGATTGCAGTGCTCCAGCAGCGCGCGAGCAGCCCGGATCGAGGAAATGCCCGCCCAGATAACCACCCGTTCCGCGATCTGCGGGACCAGTTGCAGGGTCGCCGCCGTGACCACGCCGAGGGTCCCTTCCGATCCAATGAACAGTTGCTTGAGATCGAAGCCGCGGTTGTCCTTCTTGAGCGGAGTCAGCGCCGAATAGACCGAACCATCGGCCAGCACTGCCTCAAGTCCCAGCACCAGCGCGCGCATCGAGCCGTGCCGCAAGACCTGGGTGCCGCCCGCGTTTGTTGAGATCAGCCCGCCAACCGTTGCCGAGCCCTTGCCGCCAAGCGATAGCGGGAAGCGCAGCCCTTGGACCGCAGCCACTTCGTGAAGCGATTGCAGCACCACCCCTGCCTCGCAGATGGCGGTACGGTTGTCAGTGTCGATCTTGCGGATCGTCGTCATCCGGCGCAGCGACAGCAGCAGTGCGGAGCCATCGGCCGACGGCGTGGCGCCGCCCGACATGCCGCTGTTTCCCCCCTGGGGGACGACCGGTACTCCATGGCTCGTGCAAAGCGCCAGTAGTGCGGCCAGCTCCTCGCGCGTCGCTGGCGCGGCCATGGCCAGCGCCTTGCCCGTGAAACGGCCCCGCCAATCGGTCAGCCATGGCGCTATCAGATCGGGATCGCGGGTGAACCCGCGCGGGCCGAGCAGTTCGTCAGCGTGGTTCAGAAAGGCTTCGCGATCGGGTGTCATGGCCGCCAATTATGGCACAGCGATGCGGTCAACTGCCAGTCCCGGCTTGTTTCCTGGCCAATGCGGGTTAAGCGACGGTTCAACACCGGCTGATAATGCGGAGTCCGATGCACCCCGGCTTTTCCATTTTTGCGCCATTTCTGGTGTTGCTGCCCGCGCTTTCGGCGGCACCCGAGGTGCGTCAATCGACGGAGTCTACCCCGTCGGGACCGGTTTCGCGCCCGCCCACCGATGGGCGAGAGCCATGGACGACCATGGCAACGGTGTACCGCCCGCTTGATGCCGATCAGGTCCGGATCGAGCAGACGGTTACGATCCGGATCGGTCCCCGCCCGGCGCCGGTAACGCTGGCTCCGGCTTTTTTCGAATCGGAAATGGACAGTTCGGGACCTCGGCTGGTCGAGCGCAAGTTCGGCAACTGCGTGCCCGTTGCCGGGATCATGGGGGTACAGCCCGCACCGGGAAACCGTCTGTTGTTGATCATGCGCGATCAGCGGCTGCTGACCGCTTCGCTCAAGAAGGGCTGTAACAGCCGTGACTATTATTCCGGCTTTCTGATTGCCAGAAACCAGGACGGGCTGATCTGTACCGGGCGCGACAAACTACTGGCCCGCAGCGGCGCCAATTGCCAGGTCGATGGCTTCCGCCAATTGATCCAGGTCGGCAGCTGAGCAGAACTCTTGCGCATTTCTTGACTTGCGGGGGGCTTTGCGCCTAGGGCGCCGCGCTATTGGCGCAGGCAATCCACGGCCGTGCGTCGATCTGTTTCCGGAACAACACAGCTTATGAAGTTCGCCGATCTCGGCCTGTCAGACGAATTGCTCGGCGCGGTTACCGCGAAGGGATACGATACGCCCACGCCGATCCAGGCCCAGGCGATCCCAAGCGTGCTGATGATGAAGGATCTGATCGCGATCGCGCAGACCGGTACCGGCAAGACCGCGAGCTTCGTCCTCCCGATGATCGACATTCTCGCCCACGGCCGCCGCCGGGCGATGATGCCGCGCAGCCTGATCCTTGAGCCAACTCGCGAACTCGCCGCCCAGGTGGCCGAAAACTTCGAGCAATACGGGGTCAACCACGATCTCAAGATGGCGCTGCTGATCGGCGGCGTGCAGATGGGCGATCAGGTCAAGGCGCTCAACGAGGGGGTTGACGTACTGATCTCCACCCCGGGCCGGCTGATGGACCTGTTCGAGCGCGGCAAGATCCTGCTGACCGGCTGCGATCTGCTGGTGATTGACGAGGCCGACCGGATGCTCGACATGGGCTTCATCCCCGATATCGAGACGATCTGTTCCAAGCTGCCCGCCAACCGCCAGACCCTGCTGTTCAGCGCGACCATGCCGCCGCCGATCAAGAAGCTGGCCGACAAGTTCCTGAGCAATCCCAAATATATCGAGGTAGCCCGGCCCGCTTCGGCCAACACCAATATCGCCCAGCACAAAGTGCCGGTGGATAGCCGCAAGAAGCGCGAAGTGCTGCGCCACCTGCTGCGCACTGACGATGTCAGCACCGCCATGATCTTCGCCAACCGTAAGACCACCGTGCGCGAGCTCAACAAGAGCTTGCGGAGCCACGGATTCGCCAGCGGTGAAATCCACGGCGATATGGATCAGCCCGCGCGGCTGGCCGAATTGCAGCGCTTCAAGGACGGCCAGATCAACATTCTGGTCTGCTCCGACGTCGCTGCGCGCGGGCTGGACATCAAGGGCGTCAGCCACGTCTTCAACTTCGACACCCCCTGGCATCCGGACGACTATGTCCACCGCATTGGCCGCACGGGCCGCGCCGGGGCGACGGGCCGAGCCTTCACGCTGGTCGGCAAGGAAGACGCAGAGGCGATCGAGAATGTCGAGAAGCTGACCGGCGGTAAGGTTCCAGTGTTCGAGGTCAAACTTGAAGCGGCGGCGGACCGGCCTCGGCGCGAATCCAGCGAAGCCGCCGAGAAGCGCGAGCAGGAGCCGCGCCGCAAGAGCGAAGCGAAGCCCGAGCGTGCGCCGCGAAAAACTCGCGCCGAGCAGACCGACGAGCAACCACGCCGCGCCGGTCGCCCGGTATCGAGGGAACCAGCAAGTGAACCGGGCGAATGGAACGGTCCCGTGCCCGGATTCCTTGGAATTTCAGCGCTCTGAAGCTAGCGCACGTCGACCATCGGCGCGTGGCAATCCATTACATCGCAGCTATCGCAAATATCCTGCGGCGCATCGCATTCGATGCACCATTGCTCGTGGCAACTGGGCGGCTCGCCGGGATCGGGCGGGGGCTGCGTCCCCGAGATGTCGACCGTGCCGCCTGCGATCTGATCGCCGCGCACGGCAGCCCGCGCGGCCGCGCGTTCGGCAATCTGCTGGCGCAAGCCAGCGGGAAGTCCGCCGGTCAGCCTGTACTTGGCTTCGATCTGCCGGGCCAATTCGTCCGCGATGCGCTGCTTGAGGCTGTCAGACATGGACAAGCTCCTTGGTTGAACGTTGCATTTCCTCGAATTTCTCGGTCTGCCATTTGACCGCCAGCATGATCTGCCGGATCCTTCCCGGGGTTGCGGGCGGGCGGACCGGATCGCCGGTGACAAAGTGATTGAGCGCGAAGCAACTGCCGCCGCAGCTTCCCGAGACAAGGCAATCGCGGCAAAACTGGGAACCGGAAAGTGCGCTTTCGCGCGGAGTGAAAGCCGCGCAGACACGCTTCGCTCCGCAGCGATTGGCAGAGATGAAGCGTGAACGTTGCAACGGATCGAGACCTTCGAAGACCGAACCGATCCTCACCTCTGGCGAACGATCAAAATAGCCCGGATAGCGCTGGCACGGGTAGATCGCACCGTTGTGATCGATGAAGGCGAAATGGACCGCCGCACCGCAACCGAACTCACGCCCGATGCGCCCGGCTTCCTCTTCGATCGCGGCCTGGTCGGCGGCGGCCATGCGCAGCCGCGGCTGTGCACCCGCTTGCTGCTCGATCAGGCAGCGTGCGGTGACCCGGCGCCAGGCCCGTGCAAATGCCTCAAGCGCGGCTTCGCTCCATTCTTCCTCGGACACTGGGGCAACCGCGATCCGCATCACCCCGGAATCGAGCAGATAGCCGATGCCATCGGGCAGTGCGTCAACCGTTTCAGGGGTGACGGTCATCCTTACCCCGAAGCCGGGCGTCTGCTTCAGCAGCGGCAGGTTGCGCTCGATCCGTTCAAACGAACCGCGTCCGTTGCGATAGCGCCGATAGCGATCGTGCGCGCGGCCTTCCCCATCGAGGCTGAGCTGGACGTGTATTCGGTGGCGCTGAACCAGTTCAAGCGCCCTGGCATCGAACAGGGTGCCGTTGGTCGTGGTCGAAAAGCGCAGCGCCAGGCGCGGATGATGCGCGGCGAAACCACAGCTCAGGGCCGTGGCCAGGCGGTCCATGCTTTCGGCGGCAAGGAACGGTTCGCCGCCGAAGAAGTTGACGCCGAAACGCGGGGCGGCAGGATCGGCGTTGGCAAGGCAGAAGGCCAGCGTTGCCTCGATCGTCGCCGGGTCCATCGCCCTGGGAGCCTTGTGGGCAAAGTAGCAATAGCTGCATGCCAGGTTGCAGACATCGGTTAGCTGGATCGATACCGCGCGCAGCATGGCAGTCTCCACAGACTAGAGGCGCAGCATGCCGGCAATCGTGGCGGGTCTGCATTGACCCCTGTCAAAGCCCTGCAATTGGGCTCAGGCCAGCTTCACGAAGCTGTCGATCACCCGTTTCGCTCCGGCTGTCTCAAATTCGATCTCCAGCTTGTTGCCTTCCTGCGCGGTGACGGTGCCGTAGCCGAACTTTTCGTGAAACACGCGCGCACCGGGCGCAACATCGCCGCGCGGCTTGGCAGCGAAGCTGGCGGCGGAGCGGGTGGCTTCGGGCAGGCGGCGGGGTGTGGCATCGTATTGCCGCGCGGCGGCGCGTTGCCAGCCGGGACCACGGGTGGCGCCGCGCGCGGCATTGTCGCGCGCGACATGGGCGAAGGGATCGCCAGCTTCCGACCACTGGGCCTTCCACAGCGAGGCGCCGCCGGAAAGGGTACTTTCCTGTTCGATATGGGCGGGAGGCAATTCGGCGATGAAGCGGCTGGGGATCGAACTGGTCCACTGGCCGTAGATCCGCCGGTTGGCGGCGTGCAGGATGGTACAGCGCCGCCGCGCGCGGGTGATCGCGACATAGGCGAGGCGCCGCTCTTCCTCAAGGCTGGCAAGCCCGCCTTCATCCATCGCCCGCTGGCTGGGGAACACGCCTTCCTCCCATCCGACCAGGAACACGTGGTCGAATTCCAGCCCCTTGGCCGCATGGATGGTCATTATGGTGAGTTTTTCCGCCGCCTCGTTGGCATCGTTGTCCATCACCAGGCTGACGTGTTCGAGGAAATCGCCGAGCGTCTCGTAGTCTTCCATCGCTCGGGCCAGCTCGGCCAGGTTTTCCAGCCGTCCGGCGCTCTCGGCGCTTTTTTCGGCCTGGAGTGCGGCGGTGTAGCCGCTTTCGTCAAGCAGAGTGCGAGCCAGCTCGGCCGGGCTAGCGGTCCTGGCGAGGTCACGCCAGCGCGCGACATCGCGCATGAAGGCCAGCAGCGTGCCGCGCGCCCGCGCGGGAAGCTCGTCGCTATCGGTGATCTCGATCGCCGCCAGACTGAGCGGCACGCCGCGTGCGCGGGCATGGCGGTGGAGCTTTTCCAGTGTCTTGTCGCCCAGGCCGCGCTTTGGGGTATTGTAGATCCGTTCAAAGGCCAGATCGTCGCTCGGCTGAGCGATCAGTCGCAGATAGGCCAGCGCATCGCGGATCTCGGCGCGCTCGTAAAAGCGGAAGCCGCCGACGATACGATAGGGCAGGCCGGTGGCGATGAACCGGTCCTCAAACTCGCGGGTCTGGAACTGGGCGCGCACCAGGATCGCGACCGCGGCCAGGCTGGCACCCTCGCGCTCCAGCCGCTCGGCTTCGTCGCCCACGCGGCGCGCTTCCTCGGGGCCATCCCACACCCCGATCACCCGAACCTTTTCGCCGCCTCCCGTCTTGGTCCACAGGTTCTTGCCCAGCCGCTGGCTGTTGGCGTCGATCAGCCCCGACGCGGCGGCTAGAATATCGGGTGTCGAGCGATAATTCTGCTCCAGCCGGATCACCTTTGCGCCCGGAAAATCCTTTTCAAATCGCAGGATATTGGCAACTTCTGCGCCGCGCCATGAATAGATCGACTGGTCGTCGTCACCCACTACGCAGATGTTGTGGCGCGGTTGTGCGAGCAGACGCAGCCACAGATACTGGACCTGGTTGGTGTCCTGATATTCGTCCACCATGATGTATTTGAAGCGTTGCCGGTAATGCTCCAGAACGTCGCGGTGCTGGCGCAGCACGTTGAGCATATGCAGCAGCAGGTCGCCGAAATCGCAGGCGTTGAGCGCTTTCAGCCGATCCTGATAGAGCTGGTAAAAGCGCTGGCCCTTGCCGCCTGCGTAGGCTTCGTTCTCTCCCGCATCGAGATCGGCGGGGCCAAGCCCTCGGTTTTTCCAGCGGTCGATCAGTCCGGCCAGCTGCCGCGCGGGCCAGCGCTTCTCATCCAGCCCTTCGGCCTGGATCAACTGCTTGAGCACGCGCAGCTGATCGTCGGTGTCGATGATGGTATAGTTCGACTGCAAACCCGCCAGTTCGGCATGGCGGCGCAGCATCTTGGCGGCGATGGCGTGGAACGTGCCCAACCAGGGCATGCCCTCCACCGCCGGGCCGACCAGCTGCCCGACCCGCTCCTTCATCTCGCGCGCGGCCTTGTTGGTGAAGGTGACGCACAGGATTTCGCTCGGCCAGGCGAGGCGGCTGCGCACGATGTGCGCCAGGCGCGCGGTGAGCGCCGCAGTCTTGCCGGTTCCGGCTCCGGCCAGCATCAAAACCGGCCCCTCGGTGGTCAGCACGGCTTCGCGCTGGGGCGGGTTCAGGCCGTCAAGCAGGGGGTCGGCAGGGGATTCGGGGATCTGGGACACGCGGAACACCTAGGGAACGCGGAGGTATAGCGCAAGGCTGGCGGATTGACTCGGCTGCATCGAGCGGCAAGGCATCGCAGCGATGAACCCGATCCGCCAGCACGCCCGCATCCTGACCGCCGCGCTCACCGGCACGGCAGTCGAATTCTATGATTTCTACGTCTATGCCACGGCGGCGGCGCTGGTCTTCGGTCCATTATTCTTCCCGGCTGAGAGTCAGTCGGCGCAGACCATGCTGTCGTTTATGAGTTTTGGGCTGGCCTTCTTCGCCCGTCCGGTCGGGGCAATGGTGTTTGGCCATTTCGGTGACCGGATCGGGCGCAAGTCCACGCTGGTCGCCTCGCTGATGTTGATGGGCCTTTCCACGCTGCTGATCGCCTTTCTCCCGACCTATGCGATGGTTGGCTGGGCCGCGCCGCTACTTTTGTGCAGTCTGCGTTTCGGGCAGGGCTTTGGTCTTGGCGGTGAATGGGGTGGGGCCTCGCTTCTGGCGGTGGAATATGCCCCCAGGGGGTGGGAGGCGCGGTTCGGCTCAGCCCCGCAATTCGGCGCGCCGGTGGGGTTTCTTGCCGCAAACGGGCTGTTTCTGGTGCTGGGCCTGACGCTCAGCGACGGCGAATTCAGGGCCTGGGGCTGGCGCATCCCGTTTCTGGCCAGCGCCATTCTGGTGGGCCTGGGGCTGTGGGTGCGGCTGAGAATTGCGGAGACCCCTGCATTCCGCGCCGCGCTCGATCGTGAAGCGCCCCCGGCCGTGCCGCTGGCGCGGCTGCTTTCGCGCCATCTGGGTGCGGTTCTGGCCGGAACGGCCGGTGCCGTAGCCTGTTTCGCGATCTTCTACCTTTCGACCGCCTATGCACTGGCGCAGGGAACTTCCGCGCT
>JAKOWQ010000172.1 GCA_029781465.1 Pseudomonadota bacterium | reverse complement strand
GTGGCGCGCGGCGACATCCTCGATCAGGGCTTCGAAAGCGGGATAGTCGGTCACGTCGAGCTGCACGGCCTCAACCTTGCCGCCTTCGCTCTCGATCTGTGCGCGGGCGGAATCGAGCAGCTCCTGCCGACGGCCGCAGATTACCACCTGCGCGCCGCGCCGGGCCAGCAATGCGGCCGTGGCAAGGCCGATTCCGTCGCTTCCCCCGGTGACAATGGCTACCTTGCCGCTCAGATCCTGGCTCATGCCCGCTCCTGTCCCAATTCATCTGCCGCCCGATTGGCGGATATTCGAGAACGCAATTGACGCAGCTATGCGGTTACTGTCAACCTAATGCGTAATCAAACTGTCTGACAATTACGAATCTTTCGAGTTAGGAACGCGCATGACCGATCTTTCCGGCAAGGTGGCACTGGTAACGGGTGCCGGGCAAGGGGTCGGACAGGGAATCGCCCTGGCGCTGGCAGCGGCCGGCGCAAAAGTGGCGGTAACCGGCAGGACCCTGGCCAAGCTGGAGACGTCCTGCGGCCTGATTGCCGAGCGCGGTGGCGGTGCCATGGCGATTGCCGGAAACGTCAAGGATGCCGCCAGCCTGGCCAACATGGTGGCGCAGACCGTCGCGCACTTCGGCGGGCTCGATATCCTGGTGAACAATGCCCAGGAAGTGCCGAACGGCAAACTGCTGGACGTCAGCGACGAGGCTTTCCTGGCTGGATTTGAATCCGGGCCGCTGGCCAGCTTCCGGCTTATGAAACTGGCCCACCCGCACATGGTGACGCGGGGCGGCGGGGTTATCGTCAACCTCGCCTCCTCGGCTGGGATCCGCTGGGACATGACCGGCTATGGCGCCTATGGCGCGGTCAAGCAGGCAACCCGGGTACTGACCCGCGCGGCAGCTGCGGAATGGGGTCGGCAGGGCATTCGCGTCCTCACTATCGCGCCCCATGCCGAAAGCCCGGGCCTGAAATGGTGGATCGCCAACAATCCGGAAGAGGCCGAGGCATTCTTCCGCACGATCCCGCTCGGCCGGATCGGCAAGCTGGAAGAGGATATCGGCCGCGCTGTCGCGGCATTATGTTCATCGGACATGGCCTACCTGACCGGTGCAACGATCCCGCTTGATGGCGGGCAGGCCAATTTCGACTGACCGGCGGATGGAAAAGGTCATCGCCCTGCTCTGGTCTGCGGACGGTACTGACCGGGCCGCGTTCAATGCCCGGCTCCTCGCGCGGCTGCCAAAAGCCTTGGCCGCCGCAGGAGCCAGCAATATCCGGCTCAATCTGGAGGACGCGATCAGCGCAGCCGGCGCGCACCTGCGCCAGTCGCGCGGTGCCCGGCAGCATGATGCCGTGGTGCAATTCTGGCTACCATCGGCCAACCGCCTGCTGCGCGGTGGGATCGACGCAGCCCTCTCGGCCGCCGCTGACTATTGGCACGGCTGGATCGTGGCGGAATCAACCATCATCGCCAACACAGCGCATCCGGCCAAGCCTGGCCAGCGCACGGCCGGCTGGGCCCAATTGGCCTTCCTGACGCTGCCCGAGCGCCTTTCGCACGGTGAATGGCTTGCACTCTGGCAGGATCGCCATACCCAGGTGGCGATCGAGACCCAGGCAAACTTCGAATATGTCCAGAACCTTGTCGTTCGCCCGCTCACCGACAATGCGCCGCCCTATGTGG
>JAKOWQ010000159.1 GCA_029781465.1 Pseudomonadota bacterium | reverse complement strand
CTGGCGCTGGACCTTGTGATCGACCCGCTTGTCGGGATCGAAACCCCAGGGATGATCCTTGGGCTTGACCTCGCAGGCGATCAGGCACTTCTGGTCCTTGGTGTCGAACCGGGTAATCACCCCCGCGCCGGATTTGCCGGCGATCAGGTTGGCCCAGGTGGTTTCGACATCGGCGCCCAGCGGAGTGACCAGGCCCAGTCCGGTAACGACAACACGACGCATTGAATTCTCCAAATCCGAAAACACAACAGGCCCAGCCCCTTACGGGCCGAGCCTGTCAATGCCCCGCGCCCGGATCGTTCGATCGCGGCGCATCGGCAAGCGTAGCGGCAATCAGCCCCCGCTCAACCCTTGTGGTCGTCGATATACTTGATCGCGTCGGTGACGGTGCTGATCTTCTCGGCGGCATCGTCGGGAATTTCGACGCCGAATTCCTCTTCAAAGGCCATGACCAGCTCGACGATGTCGAGCGAATCGGCGCCCAGATCGTCGATGAAGCTCGCGTCTTCGGTAACCTTGTCAGCTTCGACGCCGAGGTGCTCGACAACGATCTTCTTAACCCGATCGGCGGTGTCGCTCATGTAATTGCCCCTTCTGAAACGGAGGATGGAATATCTGGGAAGCGCCCTAATGCCCCCACGGGGCGCTGGCAAGTCCAATGCGGCAATTGGGCGCCGCGATCGGCGGGATCGAAGCGTTTCCGGGCTGGAAGCGACGCCCGCGCTGATCTAGGGCTACCCCTGCCAGACCAGTCAACGGAGCCACCGACCATGCCGAACCGCCACCTTGCCCTTGCCGCCAGCTTGACCGCACTCGCCTTTGCCGGTGGCCAGGCAGGCGCAAGCCCGGACGATGTCGCGCAGGCCGTCGCCGGCTACAAGGCACACCTGAGCGCGGCGCTCTCCAACGGTTACTGGGCCGGCACCTTCACCGAAATCGACAGTTCGGGCCAGGTGGTCGATACCAACGATCGCCCGTCGTGCATCACCGATCAGGATCGCGGCGAATTTGTCGGCGCGATGAGCGGGCTGACCGAGGTGATGCAGGCCATGGGATCGTGCACGGCAACCGGTGGCAGCGAAGGCACACTCGATCTCGATCTGACCTGCGGCAGCGATCCGGCCCGCGTGCTCCAGTTCAAGGCGAACGGCACCTACCAGCCAGGAGCAGCCGAATTCTCGATTACCATGGGCGGGGTGCAAGGCGATCCGCCCAAGAGCACCATGCACGTTACCATGCGCAAGCTGAGCGATACCTGCCCCGACGAAAAATCGACCAGCTAGCCCTGGGGTTTCTGCGGTTCCACCACCCGGATATGCAGTTCGCGCAGTTGCTTGAGCGCGGCCGGTGACGGCGCGCCCATCAGCAGGTCTTCGG
>JAKOWQ010000150.1 GCA_029781465.1 Pseudomonadota bacterium | reverse complement strand
CCCGGGGCAGCGCATATCTGGCTTATCATGGAGACGACGATGACTACCCAGCTCAAGACCCGCTCCGGCATCATCCTTGACGTGCGACCGGCGCGGGAAAGCGACGAGGCGCTGCTTGCCGCATTCTTCGACCAGGTCAGCGATGACGATCGCCGGTTTCGCTTCTTCTCTGCCGCCCGCCATGTCAGCCATGAACAGCTCGAACCCCTGATCCACGCCGATCATTTCCAGTCGGAAAGCTTCCTGGCCTTCGACGATACCAACGGCGAAATCGTCGGCTCGGCGCTGCTCGCCTGCGACAAGGCGATGGATACCGGCGAGATCGCGGTTTCGGTGCGCGCCGACTATCGCGGCAAGGGGGTGGGCTGGGCGCTGCTCGATCATCTCGGGCGCGAGGCCGAGGCGCGCGGTGTGCGCCGGGTTATCGCGATCGAAAACCGCGAGAACCATGCCGCGATCGAGCTTGAGCGCGAGAAGGGCTTCGTGCCAGAACCTTTCGAAGGCGAGCCGACCTTGGTAATCCTGTCCAAGACCTTCCGATAACCACCGGAGTGTGCCGGCATGAGTGAAGCATACGAGCAAGCCTGGCGCGCCAGCATCGCGCAGCCCGAGCAGTTCTGGCTCGATGCCGCCGGCAAGATCGACTGGTTCGATGCGCCGGCACGCGGCTGGGACGATCGACGCGGCTGGTTTCCGGGTGCAACGCTCAACACCGCATACAACTGCATCGACCGGCACGTCGCGGCGGGGCGCGGCGATGCCACGGCGCTGGTCTATGACAGCCCGGTGACGGACACCGTTGCCGCGTTCAGCTATGCCCAGCTTCAGGACGAAGTCGGGCGGGTGGCGGCGATGCTTGCCTCGCTGGGAGTGGTAGCGGGGGACCGGGTCATCCTTTATATGCCGATGATCCCGCAAACCGTTTTTGCGATGCTGGCCTGCGCCCGGATCGGGGCAATTCATTCGGTGGTATTCGGCGGCTTCGCGCCGCTCGAACTTGCCAAGCGAATCGACGATGCCACGCCCCGCGTCCTGCTGACCGCCAGCTGCGGGATAGAGGGCGCGCGCACCATCGCCTACAAGCCGATGGTCGACGAGGCGCTTGCGCTGGCCGCTCACCCGGTCGAGCGGGTGGTGGTTTTTCAGCGTGACAGGCTTCTGGCCGATCTCATCGATGGCCGCGACAGCGACTGGCAGGAATTGCGCCAGGCGAGCGCAGCCGATCCCGTCCCTCCCTGCGCGCGTATGGCCGCGGACGATCCGCTCTACATCCTCTACACCTCGGGCACCACCGGAACCCCCAAGGGCGTGGTGCGCGAGAACGGCGGCCACGCCGTCGCGCTCGCCTGGTCGATGGAGAACATCTACGGCATCGGCGCGGGCGATCCCTTCTGGGCGGCGAGCGACGTGGGCTGGGTCGTGGGCCACAGTTATATCGTCTATGCTCCGCTGCTGGTCGGCGCGACCACCGTGCTGTTCGAAGGCAAGCCGGTCGGCACGCCCGATCCGGGCACCTTCTGGCGGGTGATGAGCCGCCATGGGGTCAAGTCCTTCTTCACCGCACCCACCGCGATCCGCGCTGTGCGCAAGGAAGATCCCGATGCTGCCTTCCTCAAGGAAATCGGCACCGGCGCCTGCCGCGTGATCTTCCTTGCCGGCGAGCGCGCCGACCCGGACACCATCGCCTGGCTCGAAGAGCAGAGCGGACTGCCGGTGATCGACCACTGGTGGCAGACCGAGCTTGGCTGGCCCGGGGTCGCCTCGTGCTATGGCCTCGGCGATCTTCGCCGCAAGAGGGGCAGCGCGGGCTTTCCGGTGCCGGGATACCAGTTCGAAATCCTCGATGAAGAGGGCAAGCCCGTTGCTGCCGGGCAAAGCGGGGCGGTGGCGGTCAAGGCTCCCCTGCCGCCCGGCGCCTTTCGAACCCTGTGGAACAATCCCAGCGGTTTCGCCAAGAATTTCGCCACATTCCCCGGCTGGTACGAAACCGGCGATGCGGGCCATTTCGACGCAGAGGGCTTCCTCAACATCATGGGCCGCACCGACGATATCATCAATGTCGCCGGGCACCGCCTTTCGACCGGGCAGATGGAACAGATCGTTGCCCAGCAGGACGGGGTTGCCGAATGCGCTGTGATCGGCGCGCGCGATGCGATCAAGGGGATGATTCCCGTCGCCTTCGTGGTTGCGCGGGCTGGCGCCGCCAATGACGGCTCGCTGCGCCAGCGGGTGATTGGTGCGGTAAGGCACGAACTGGGGGCGGTTGCCGCGCTGAAGACCGCGTTCGAGGTCCCCGCTCTGCCCAAGACCCGTTCGGGCAAGATCCTGCGCAATCTGCTGCGCAAGATCGCCGATCGCGAAGAGTGGCAAATCCCGCCGACGATCGAGGATCCGTCGGTCCCCCAGCTCGTCGCCGAGGCGATGGAGCGTGGCTAGGCCGCGCGCCACGGACCTTCGCCGCCAGGTTGGTGCCCGGTTGCGACCGTCCGATCGGTAAAACCGAGCAACTTCACTTGGCGTTCAGCCAAGCTCTGGCTATAGGCCATCACCATGCAAGCCCGTTCGCCGCTCAAGCTCGCCGTTTTCGCCACCGCAGCCACCGCGCTGCTGCTCACCGCCGGTTGTGCGGGCAAGGGCAACAAGGCCAAGGACACCGCCTTCGTCGCGCGCGATGTCGATACGCTCTACGTTGCCGCCAAGGACAAGCTCGATCGCGGCGATACCCAGGTTGCCGCCGCGCTGTTCGACGAGGTGGAGCGTCAGCATCCCTATTCGCCCTGGGCCCGCCGCGCCCAGTTGATGAGCGCCTTTTCCTATTACGTCGCGCGCGATTACACCAAGTCGATCCAGGCTTCGCAGCGCTTCCTCTCGATCCACCCGGGCAACCGCGATGCGCCCTACGCCTATTATCTCGTGGCGCTGTGCTATTACGAGCAGATCAGCGACGTCGATCGCGATCAGAAGACCACCCAGCAGGCGCTCGATGCGCTGACCGAGGTGGTGCGGCGCTATCCCGCCACGCGCTATGCCGCCGATGCCCGGCTCAAGATCGATCTGGTCAACGATCACCTGGCTGGCAAGGAAATGCAGATTGGCCGCTATTATGAGCGCGCGGGACGCTGGCTTGCGGCCGACCTGCGGTTCCGCAACGTGGTCGAGAAGTACCAGACCACCAGCCACGCGCCCGAGGCACTCTATCGTCTGGTGGAAACCAGCCTGTCGGTGGGCGCGACCGAAGAGGCGCAAAAGTACGCATCAGTGCTGGGCGCCAACTATCCCGGCAACGAGTGGTATCAAAAGGCCTACAAGCTGATGCAGAAGCACGCCCCGAACACGGCTGCGCGCTGATTTTGCCAGGTCTCTACTTCTCCGGTTGACATTTTCTGTCCGGCGGCGCTCTGTGCGCGTCAGCCATGCTTTCGCAAAAGACCCGCTATTCGATCCGTGCGCTTCAGCACCTTGCCGATAACTGGGGCAGGGGGGCGGTGCGGCTCGATGCGATTGCCGAGGCGCAGAATATCCCGCGCAAGTTCCTGACCGTGATCCTTAGCCAGATGGTGCGCGACGGGCTCGTCGCCTCGCACCGCGGGCGCGATGGCGGTTACGAGCTGGCGCTGCCCCCGGTCGACATCCGCTATGGCGACATCATCCGGCTGACGCGGGGCAGCGTCGCGCTGGTGCCCTGCGCCAGCCGCAACGCGCACGAGCATTGCGAAAACTGTTTGCCCGAGTCCGAATGCCGTCTGCGCAGCCTGATGCTGACCCTGCGTGATGAAATGGCGGCCATGCTTGACCGGATGACCCTGGCCGATCCGATCAAGCTGGAACCGCCATTTGCGGAAACGCTGGCGGCCTAGCCGCTTCGGCCAGAGGACGAGCTGCCTCGCGCAATGCCGCGGCAAACTGGTCGGTGGCCTTGTCCCAGCTGTATCCCGCGCCGACAACCGCCGCGGCGAGCGGATCGAGCCGCAGCGCCTTGCGGATTGCCAGCGACAGGTCCTCGTCGAGCGCGCCGACCGTCGCGGGCAGATCGCGGCACGGGCCGCGGCCCTCGCGCCCGATGATGTCGAGCGGGCCCTGCACCGGATAGGCGGCAACCGGAAGTCCGCATGACAGCGCCTCGATCAGTACCAGCCCAAAGGTATCGGTGCGGCTCGGGAAGACGAACACATCGGCCGAACAATAGGCCCGCGCCAGCTGCTCGCCCTGCAGCGCGCCCAGAAAGCGGACCTGGGGATAGCGCGCCTTGAGCGCGGCGAGATCGGGTCCGTCGCCCACCACCACCTTGGTTCCCGGCACGGCGGCATCGAGGAAGGCGGGAAGGTTCTTTTCCGAGGCGACCCGCCCGACATAGAGCTGGACCGGGCCGGGCAGCACTGCAAGCTCGGGCAAAGGGGCGTGGCCGGGATGGAACAGGCTGCGGTCGATCCCGCGGCTCCACAGCCGGGTCTGCGGCAGTCCGCGTTCTTCCAGCTCGCGCGCCAGCGAGGGGGTCGAAACCAGGATCGCGCGCGAAGGAGCGTGGAAGCGGCGGATCAGGGGCCAGAACCGCTCCGGGCTGAGCCCGGTTCGAACTGCGGCATAGTCGGGAAAGCGCGTGTGAAAGGCCGAGGTGAAGGGCACCTTGTGCGCCAGGCACCAGCCGCGCGCGCTCCATCCGATCGGCCCTTCGGTGGCGATATGCACCACATCAGGCGCAAAATGGCCCAGTGCGCGGCGGGTGCCGAAACGCGGTGCCATGGCCAGGCGGATTTCGCTGTAGCCGGGCAGGGGCATGGTGCGGAACTGCGACGGAGTGATCAGCTCAACCTCATGGCCGCGCTCGATCAGCAGGTTCACCGTCATCGCCAGCGAACGGACCACGCCGTTGACCTGGGGGTGCCATGCGTCGGTGCAGATCGCGATTCTCATGCCTGTTCCTCTTCCATTTCGATGGCCGTTTCGGGTGTGAAGGCGGGGCGCTGCGCAGCCATGCGGTGCTCCTCGGCCCAATCGACGATGCTGATCGTGCCCGCCCGGTCCTCGACCAATGCGGTGCAGCTTTCGACCCAGTCGCCGTCGTTGTAATAGGTGATTTCGCCGATCTGGCGGATCTCAGCGGAATGGATATGGCCGCAGACCACGCCATCGACCTGCCGGTCGCGCGCGGCATGGGCCACGGCCTCCTCGAAGGCGCCGATGAACTGGACCGCGTTCTTGACCCGCTTCTTGAGGTAAGCCGAAAGCGACCAGTAGGGCAGCTTGAAGCGGCGCCGCACCGCGTTGAGCACCACGTTGAGCCGCAGCAGCAGCGAATAGGCCTTGTCGCCCAGAAAGGCGAGCCAGCGGGCATAGAGTACCACCGCGTCGAACCCGTCGCCGTGGGTGACCAGCAGGCGTCGCCCGTCGGCGGTGGTGTGGATCGCCTCGAGCGCCACCTCCACCCCGCCGAAACTCATGCCTGCATAGGGGCGCAGCATTTCGTCGTGATTGCCCGCCACCAGCACCACATGGGTGCCGCGGTGCGCCATCTTGAGCAGGCGGCGCACCACCTCGTTGTGCGCATCGGGCCAGTACCAGCCCTTGCGCAGTCGCCAGCCATCGACGATGTCGCCCACCAGATAGAGCGTCTCGCACTCGGTCGCGCGCAGGAAGTCGAGCAGCAGTTCGGCGTTGCAGCCGCGGGTGCCCAGGTGAATGTCGGAGATCCACACCGTGCGATAACGCCGCTTGGGGCGGAACGAGCGCGGCTCGGGCAGGTCGAGCCACGATGGTAGGGTCTTGCCGGAACGATTCGCCATCCGATTTCCGCCATTTCAGCCTCGGTTGAGATCGCTCTGCCCGGCTTGCGTTGCACTTGTGTGGCGATGTGACGGAGCTGTGACAGTGGCGGAAAAACCGTCGCTTTGGCCGTGACGGCGGGGCATTCGCGCGTTAGAACAGTGCACGAACATGCTGACCCGCCTCGCCATCCGCAATGTCGTGCTGATCGACGCGCTCGAACTGGAGTTCGCGGGCGGGCTGGGCGTGCTGACCGGGGAGACCGGGGCGGGCAAGTCGATCCTGCTCGATGCATTGGGTCTGGCGCTGGGCGCGCGCGCGGAAACCGCGCTGGTCCGCGCCGGAGCGGATCAGGCCAGCGTTTCCGCCAGCTTTGAGTTTGCCGCCATACCCGCGCCGATCCGGGCGATCCTGGCCGAGGCCGAGGTGGACGTCGAGCCGGGCGAGGCACTGATCGTCAAGCGCCGGGTCCGTGCCGATGGCGGATCGAAGGCCTTCATCAACGATCAGGCGGTCGGCGCCGCGCTTCTGCGCGAACTGTCATCCCATCTGGTCGAACTGCACGGCCAGCACGACGATCGCGGCCTGGTCAACCCGCGCGGGCACCGGGCGCTGCTCGATCGCTACGCACGCGGGGATATTGCTGCGGTGGAGGCGGCGTGGAATGCCTGGCGCGGCGCCGAGGAGGCTCTTGGAGCGGCGCGCGCCCGGATCGCCAAGGCCGGGGCTGACCGAGACCTGCTGCTGGCCCATCTGGCCGAGCTGACCGCGCTCGAACCGGCCGAGGGCGAGGAGCAGCAGCTCGCCGAGGCCCGCGCCGCGATGCAGAAGGGCGAGAAGCTGACCGACGATCTCGCCGTCTTGCAGATGCTGTGGGCGGGATCGGATTCGGCGCTTGCCACGCTGCGCGGCGCGGCGCGGCGGCTTGACCGGATCGCTGGGGAGCATCCGCTGCTGGCCGAGGCGCTCGCCGCGCTTGACCGTGCGGTGATCGAGGCGGGCGAGGCCGAGGACCGGCTGGAGCGCGCGGCCGAAGCCCTGGCCCACGATCCCGCCGCGCTCGACCGGATCGAAACCCGCCTGTTCGATCTGCGCGCCGCCGCGCGCAAGCACCAGTGCCAGGTTGACGATCTGCCCGCCCGGATGCGCGCGATGCGCGGCGAGCTCGATGCGATCGCGAGCGGCGAGGCGGAGCTGGCCGGGCTAGAGGTGGCGGCGCGGGATGCGCGAGACGCATACTGCGAACGGGCGGAGGCGCTGTCGGCAGTGCGTCATTCCGCCGCGCAGCGGCTCGATACGGCGGTGGCGGGCGAGCTGGCGCCGCTCAAGCTCGATGCCGCGCGGTTTCGCACCGCGCTGACGCGGCTGCCCGAGGAGCAATGGGCAGCCGCCGGGATCGACCGGGTCGAATTCCTGATCTCGACCAACCCCGGCGCCGATTTCGCCCCGCTCGCCAAGATCGCCAGCGGGGGCGAGCTTTCGCGCTTCATCCTCGCGCTCAAGGTGGCGCTGGCGGAAGAGGGCGGAGCAGCCACGGTGATCTTCGATGAGATCGATCGGGGGGTGGGCGGCGCGGTCGCCAGCGCGATCGGCGAGCGGCTGGCGCGGCTGGCCGTGCAAGGGCAGCTGCTGGCCGTCACCCACAGCCCGCAGGTCGCCGCGCGCGGGCAGCAGCACTACGTCATCGCCAAATCGAGCGAGGGCACTGTCACCCGCACCTCGGTAAGCCTGCTCGACGAGGCCGGACGGCAGGAGGAAATCGCCCGAATGCTCTCCGGCGCGGAAATCACGCCCGAAGCCCGTGCCCAGGCCGATCGCTTGCTCGAGGGGGTGTAGAAGTGGACCATCCTCTCGATCGCCCGGTCTGGAACATGCTCACCGGACGCCAGGCGGGGCTGGCGCGCGGCGATGCGCGGGCGCTGCGGATCGACCCAGGATATGGGCCTTTCGCCGCTGCTCGCGATGCCTCGGCCGAGGCGCAGGCCGGGCTCGGAGCCTTGCTGGAGGGGGACCGCGACGTGCTCTGGCTGGTCGAGCCAAAGGGATGGCCTGTGCCGCCCGGAGCGCGGATCGTGCGCACCGCGCCGCTGCTGCAGATGGTGGCCGAAGCACCCGTGCCGCCGCAGCCGGGCGACGTGGAAGCGGTGGTGCTGGGCGAAGACGATGCGGCAGAGATGGCTGCGCTGGCCTATGCCACCGAGCCGGGGCCGTGGGGCGAGTTGACCCGGCACTATGGCACCTTCCACGGCATCCGCCGCCAAGGCCGGCTGGTGGCGATGGCGGGCGAGCGGATGCGCCCGGGCGCGCGGCTGGCCGAGGTTTCGGGGGTCTGCACCCTGCCCGACTATCGCGGCCAGGGGCTGGCCGCCGGGCTGATCCGCACGGTCATGGCCGGCCTTGTCGCGCGCGGCGATACGCCGTTTCTCCATTCTTATGCCGGCAACATTTCGGCGATCCGGCTCTACCATTCGCTCGGCTTTTCCCCCCGCCGCGAAATGGTGGTCACCGTGCTGGCGCGGGCCTAGGGAGGCCGGATGGGATTCGACAACCTTTCCGAAGCCGGGGCCGCGAACGAGCTGATGCGGCTGGCGCGCCAGATCGCGCATCACAACCGGCTCTATCATGCCGAGGATTCGCCCGAAATTTCCGACGCGGACTATGACGCGCTGGTGCGCCGAAATGCCGCGCTGGAGGCGGCTTTCCCGCATCTGATCCGCGAGGACAGCCCGAGCCGCAAGGTCGGCCACGATGTTGCCGCCTCGCCGCTCACCAAGGTGCGCCATGAGAGCCGCATGTTCAGCCTCGACAACGCCTTTTCGGGCGAGGACGTGGCCGATTTCCTTGCCCGGGTGCGGCGCTTCCTTGCCCAGCCGGAGGATGCCGAACTGGCGATGACCGCGGAAGACAAGATCGACGGCCTGTCCTGCTCGCTGCGTTATGAACACGGGCAATTGGTCCGCGCCGCCACCCGCGGCGACGGCGAGGTGGGCGAGGACGTGACGCCCAATGTACTGACCATCGCCGACATCCCGCGCCGCCTGAGCGGCGAGGTGCCTGCGCTGTTCGAGGTGCGTGGCGAGGTGTTCATGGCCAAGGCCGATTTCCTGGCGCTCAACGCGGCGCAAGAAGCAGCCGGGGGCAAGATCTTCGCCAATCCGCGCAACGCCGCGGCGGGATCGCTGCGCCAGAAGGACGCGGCAGTGACCGCCAGCCGCCCCCTGCGCTTCCTTGCCTGGGGCTGGGGCGCGGCAAGCGCGGTGCCCGAAGCGAGCCAGTTTGCGATGATGCAGCGCATTGCCGGATGGGGCGTGCCGGTCTCGCCGCTGCTCAAACGCTGCGCTTCGCTGGGGGCGGTGCTGGATCATTACCGCGCGATCGAGCACGCCCGCTCCGAGCTGCCGCATGACATCGACGGGGTGGTCTACAAGGTTGACCGGCTCGACTGGCAAGAGCGGCTGGGCTTTGTCGCCAAGGCGCCGCGCTGGGCGATCGCGCACAAGTTTCCGGCCGAGCGGGCCGAAACTACGCTCGAGGCGATCGACATTCAGGTTGGCCGCACCGGCAAGCTCACTCCGGTGGGGCGGCTCCATCCGGTCTCGGTGGGCGGGGTGATGGTCTCCAACGTCACCCTGCACAACCGCGACGAGATCGCCCGGCTGGGGGTGCGTCCGGGGGACCGGGTGGTGATCCAGCGCGCGGGCGACGTGATCCCGCAGGTGGTCGAAAACCTCACCCGCGCGGAACCGCGCGCAGTCTATGCCTTCCCCGATCACTGCCCCGAATGCGGCAGCGAGGCGGTGGCGGAGGAGGGCGAGGTCGATGTGCGCTGCACCGGCGGGCTGATCTGCCCGGCGCAGCGCACCGAACGGCTCAAGCATTTCGTCAGCCGCGCCGCGCTCGATATCGACGGGCTGGGGGAGAAAACCATCGACGAGTTCTTCGCGCTCGGCTGGCTGGAAAGCCCGGCGGACATCTTCCGGCTGAGAAAGCGGCGCGAAGAGATCCTTGGGCGCGAGGGTTGGAAGGAAAAGTCGGTCGACAACCTGCTCGCCGCGATCGAGGCGCGCCGTTCGCCCGATGCCGCGCGGTTGCTGTTTGGCCTGGGCATCCGTCATGTCGGCGCGGTAACCGCGCGCGATCTGATGAAGCGGTTCGCAAGTCTGGCCGAATTGCGCCGGGCAGCCGAACAGGCGATGCGGGGCGAGGAAGAGGCCCTTGCCGAGCTCACGGCAATCGACGGGATCGGCCCCGCCGTGGTCGAGGCGCTGGGCGACTTTTTCCATGAGCAGCACAACGTTGCCGTGTGGGAGGATATCCTGCACGAAGTCTCTCCGCCGCCCTACGTGGTCGAAACCCGCGACAGCGCGGTCGCCGGCAAGACCGTGGTCTTCACCGGGGCGCTGGAGACGATGAGCCGCGACGAAGCCAAGGCCCAGGCCGAACGCCTGGGTGCGCGCGCCGCCGGGACGGTTTCGGCCAAGACCGATCTGGTCGTGGCCGGACCCGGTGCGGGGTCAAACCTCAAGAAGGCGCAGGAACTGGGAATCGCGGTGATCGACGAGGCGGCCTGGGCGGAAATCGTGCGCAATGCCGGGTAAGCTCATGGTTACCCCGAATTAACCTTATCAAACTATTGACCCAACCACGGAATTGCATCCGCAAAGGGGTCGGATCATGAAGGCGATGAAGAAACTTCTCGGCAATGTGCGCGGTGCTGCCGCGGTTGAGCTTGCATTGATTCTCGGGCTGATGGTGGTGGGGCTGCTGGCCTCGGTCGGCAATCTCGGCTCCGAAGTGCAGAGCAGCTACAACGATACCGCGACCAAGGTGGCCGATGCCACCGCCCAGGCGACCAACTAGAGCCTCCACCTAATCAGGACAGGCTCTAAAGCTCCAGCTTGTAGCCGAAATGCGATTGCCTGAAGCCCAGTCGGTCATAGAACCGGTGGGCTTTTTCGCGTGACTTGTGGGTGGTGAGCTGCGCGATCCGGCAGCCGCGTTCGCGAAAGCGGTCGAGCGCCCAGGCGATCATGTCTGCGCCCAGACCCTGCGAGCGCAGCGGCGCGGCGATCCGCACTGCCTCGATCAGCCCGCGCCAGGCGCCCTTGTGGGATAGCCCGGGCAGAAACGAGAGCTGCATCGTGCCCACGACCTTGCCGTCGAGTTCGGCCACTGCAAGCAGCTGATCGGGGCTGGCATCGAGCGCGGCGAAGGCATCGCGGTATCCGCGATCGAGCAAGCCTGTGGCCGTTTCGCGCCCCTGACCAAGCGGATCGTCGGCCAGCAGCGCCACAATCGCGGGCAGATCCGAAGCTGCGGCCTTGCGCATGGTGATTGCCGTCATGAATGGTCGCGTCCGTCAAGGTGGTGTAATTTCGGCTGTGGCCGTGGGCCATCGTCAGGCGGCTTTGGCGGTGATGTGTAGGGGCTGATTTTCCTCCTCGATCATGGGTTGGTTGAGTTCGGCCATGCCTTCGATCTGCATGTATCGGTGCTGGAGCTGCCACTCGTCGTTCTGCTCCATCAGCACAGCCCCGACGAGGCGGATG
>JAKOWQ010000144.1 GCA_029781465.1 Pseudomonadota bacterium | reverse complement strand
TGATCAGCGGCGCGACCGGCGGGAAGAACAGGTTGACGATGATCGCCATGACGAAGGGGAAGACGATCTTCTCCAGCCGGCTGACCACGCGCGGCTGGGCCATCGAGATCTGGCGCTCTTTATGCGAGGTCAGCAGCCGCATCACCGGCGGCTGGATCAGCGGCATCAGCGCCATATAGGAATACGCGGCCACCGAGATCTGCGGCAGCAGGTGTGGCGCCAGCGAGACGGTGACAAAGATCGCCATTGGACCGTCAGCGCCGCCGATGATGCCGATGGCGCCGGACTCGAAGATCGTGAACCCCACCGCTTTGGCGCCGATCAGAGCGACGAAGATGCCGAGATGCGCCCCGGCGCCCAGGATGACCAGCCTAGGGTTGGCGATCATCGGACCGAAATCGGTCATCGCCCCGACACCCAGAAAGATCAGCGGCGGGATGATCAATAGTTCGACGCCGCGATAGGCGTAGTTGAACAGCCCGCCGGGCAGGATCAGGTCCGATCCCGGGACATTGGCAACGATGCAGGCAAAGCCGATCCCGATCAGCAGGAACGGCTCATATTTCTTGGCCAAGGCCAGATAGACCATGGCGCCGCCGATCGCGATCATGACCAGATTGCCCCACCAGAAATGGGCGGCGCCGGTCTGATTGAGCAGGGCGCGAAGGAATTCGAGAAGCTGCTGGATCATTTCGGGGTCTCCGGTTCCGGTCATGGGCGGCGCCGACACATGGTCGCGACCTGCCTGGGGCGGGCGCAGTGCCGCTGCCGGGCGCCATGACGGGTGTAAGGGGCTAGGCGGTGTGGGAGGGACTAATGGCCTTCGCGCAGCGCCTTCTCGTCGATCTGGCCAAGCCGGTTGAGATGCCGGAACAGGGCCAGGATCACGCCGATCCCGGAGATCACGACGAAGCTCAGGAAGAAGTCGATCAGGCTCAATACGATTGCGCCCTCGAGATTGTCGGGGACCATTGCCTTGTCTCCTCGGCAGGCGGCCCAGCGCCCGGCCGGTGTGCTCGCCCGGGCGCGTCCATGGCGCTCGGAGCAACCACCGAACCGTCGGCACTGCCAAGCCCGATCAGGGGCCTTGGTCCGCCCGCGTCTGTCTGGACACGCCGTTGGGGGCGAGGCCGCCATCCACGGCCTCGGTAACGGCAGGTACGGCCATGCGGCATCCCAAGCGGCCGGCGGTCCGCGCTTGCGGACATCGCCAGGCTGCCGTCAGGCCGTCATCGGCTGTCCCCGTGCCGGGCGGCAGCGGGGATCACCCGTTCTATG
The DNA here is from genome assembly GCA_029781465.1 of Pseudomonadota bacterium. GTDB lineage: Bacteria > Pseudomonadota > Alphaproteobacteria > Sphingomonadales > Sphingomonadaceae > Novosphingobium. The sequence continues at coordinate 106 of JAKOWQ010000144.1, read as the reverse complement.
CGGGGAGTCGGGGTGGTCCGGTGGGACAACGGGGTGCAAATGGCCAGAAGGCTGCGATCGTCTGTTCGGGAAGCGCCGCGGTCGCCGCGACGCTGGCACGAAGCTG
>JAKOWQ010000130.1 GCA_029781465.1 Pseudomonadota bacterium | reverse complement strand
TCTGGGGCTTTCGCAACAGCTATCTCCACGGCTACCGGGGCGAGGTCGGGCCGCTCGGCTTCGCGGGCTATCTTGCCGCGATCCTGATCGCGCACGATGCCTATTTCTACTGGGTGCACCGGGCGATGCACACCCGGCTGCTTTACAAGCGCTTTCACCGCTTCCACCACCGCACCATCACCCCGACGCCGTGGACCGCCTATGCCTTTGCGGTGCCCGAGGCAGTGGCGATGGCCCTGTTCATGCCGCTCTATGCCGCCGTGGTGCCAAGCCCGGTGCCGGTGCTGTTCACCTTCCTCGCGCTGATGATCCTGCGCAACGCGATGGGCCATGCCGGGCTTGAGCTGCATCCGGCCGGATGGGCCAGCCATCCGCTGCTCAAATGGATCAGCACCACCACCCACCACGACATGCACCACGGCACCAGCTACAACCACAATTACGGGTTCTATTTCACCTGGTGGGACAAGCTGATGGGCACCGAGCACCCGGACTATGTGAAAACCTTTGACCGGGTGACGGCCAGGCCGACGGGAGATCAGCCCTTCACCACGTCCGCTTCGTGCCAGACCACCGCCTGAGCGACCTTCATGCACAGGTGCCCTTCATCCCAGGCCATGCTGGGCGAACCGTAAAGCCGCCAGCCCTGCGCCAGCGCCTCGGACACGCGCTCGCAAAAGGCGCGGTCGTCCTTGCCGGTGAGCAGGCGGTAGATCGGGCGGTCTTCGGGTGTCTGGTGCATGGCTCAAAGGTAGCTGGAAAGAGCGGGCCTCGCTAGACGCCAAGCCACTCGAGTGGGGGCGGTAGTTGACCTGCAGCGTAGTCGACTTGAAGCACGCGGCGCCGCTCTGCGCGTTTGCTTCGCTCTGAGGCATGGAGAATTGCAGTGTGGTAGATCCAGATATCGCCTGCTTGGGCAAGGCAGGCGACGACAGGTGATGTAGCAGCCACTTTGCTGCACCATTCAGCGGCAACGAGCCCTATCCGGTGCGTTCCGAGCGCTACCAGCAAAGGAGCGTTGTCATGCGGCACAAAGTCCAAATGAATGCGAATTGTCCGCAATCCGGCAACCACGGCGAAGGGTGGCTGAACGTGTAAGATGCCCTGCTTCACCGTCCAGGGACCAAAGCCGGGAAGCTCAACCCGTTCCCTCACAGCGATGGTTCGATCCTGATGCCAGCCCAGCGCCCAATTGTTGGTTTCATTCTTGTCGAAGTAGACGGCCCGGACGGGATGCATAATCTTGCCTGCCGCCGCCGCTACAAGCTCGCCGATCTCGCTGGATGGTCCAAGCAATGCACGGATTGCGCCATCGCCAGCGATTCGCGTTCCCGATTGTCCGTCGGGCCAAGCCGCCAAGGCAGTGCCAAGCGCGTCCAGCACCGGAACAGCCGCCCCCGGCAGGTGCAGGGCTCCGACATCGTCGAACCGCTCCAGGTCTGGGTAGTCCATCGGGCCTAGAGAATGTACCGCGAAAGGTCGGTATCCTTCGCCAGCCCGGCAAGCCTTTCGCTGACATAGGCGGCATCGACCCGTACGGTTTCGCCCTGGCGGTCCTCGGCTTCGAAGCTCAGTTCCTCGAGCAGCTTTTCCATCACCGTCTGGAGGCGGCGGGCGCCGATGTTCTCGACCGCTTCGTTGACCTGCGCGGCGATCCGCGCAACCTCGCCCACGGCTTCGGGGGTGAAATCGAGCGTCACCTCCTCGGTCGCCAGCAGCGCCTTGTACTGTTCGACCAGATTGGCGCGAGTTTCGGAGAGGATGCGCACGAAGTCCGCTTCGGACAGCGCCTTGAGCTCGACCCGGATCGGCAGGCGTCCCTGGAGCTCGGGCAGCATGTCGCTGGGCTTGGCGACGTGGAACGCGCCCGAGGCGATGAACAGCACGTGATCGGTCTTCATCGGCCCGTATTTGGTGGCGACCGTGGTCCCTTCGATCAGCGGCAGCAGATCACGCTGCACCCCTTCCCGACTGACCGAGCCACCGCGCACATCGCTTACTGCGATCTTGTCGATCTCGTCGATGAACACGATCCCGTTGGTTTCGGCATTGGCAAGGGCAACCCGCGCGACATCGTCCTGGTCGAGGCGCTTTTCGCATTCCTCGTCGACCAGCTTGGTCCAGGCTTCGGGAACCTTGAGCTTGCGCTTCTTGGTCGGCGCCCGGCCCATCGCCTTGTTCATCATGTCGGACAGGTTGATCATGCCCACATTACCGGGCATCCCCGGAATGTCGAAGGGCATCGCAGGCGCCTCCTCGACCTCGATCTCCACCTCGGTGCCGTCCATCGCCTTCTGCTCGATCCGCTGGCGGAAACTCTCGCGGGTCGCCTCCGAAGCACCATCGCCGACCAGCGCCTTTAGGAGCCGGTCCATCGCCGCCTTCTCCGCCGCCTCGCGCACGGCCTCGCGGCGGCGCTCCTTTTCCAGCCGGATCGCCTCTTCCACCAGATCGCGGGCGATCTGCTCGACATCGCGGCCGACATAGCCGACCTCGGTAAATTTGGTCGCCTCGACCTTGACGAACGGCGCCTCGGCCAGCCGGGCCAGGCGGCGGCTGATCTCGGTCTTGCCGCAGCCGGTCGGGCCGATCATCAGAATGTTCTTGGGCGTCACCTCGTCGCGCAGCTCGTCGGACAGGCGCTGGCGGCGCCAGCGGTTGCGCAAGGCCACCGCGACGGCCTTCTTGGCATCGGCCTGGCCGACAATGTGCTCGTCCAGCGCGGCGACGATCGCCTTGGGAGTCAGGTTCTGGGTCATGGGGATCAGACTTCTTCGAGCGTGACGCGATCGTTGGTGAAGACGCAAACCTCGGCCGCGACCTGCATCGCGCGGCGGGCGATCTTCTCGGGATCGTCCTCATAATCGGACAGCGCCCGCGCGGCAGCGAGCGCGTAGTTGCCGCCCGATCCGATCGCGGCGATCCCGCCCTCGGGCTCAAGCACGTCGCCGTTGCCGGTGAGGATCAGCAACACCTCCTTGTCGGCGACGATCATCAGCGCCTCGAGATTTCGCAGATACTTGTCGGTGCGCCAGTCCTTGGCCAGTTCCACCGCCGCGCGCATCAGCTGCCCGCGGTGCGCCTCAAGCTTCTTTTCGAGCCGCTCGAACAGGGTGAAGGCGTCGGCCGTGGCCCCGGCGAACCCGGCGATCACCGAACCGTCTCCGATCCGGCGAACCTTGCGCGCGTTGGGCTTCATCACCGTGTTGCCCATCGTTACCTGGCCGTCACCGGCGATCACGGTGCGACCGCCCCGCTTGATCCCGACGATGGTGGTTCCGTGCCACTGGACCAGCCCGTGGCTTTCGTTTGAGGTGTTCATGAGGCCGGATATATGCCTGATCCGGCGCCGTTCAACCTAGCTTCCGTTCGGTCCGCCGCCCGTGCCGCCGCCCTGGCCGCCCATGCCGGCGGCGCCGACAGTGCCGATGTTGCCGAACAGATCCTCGAAGAACGTGCGTTCGCGGCCCAGGGTGGGCGTCTTGTCGCCATCGGGGTTGAGCTTGACGACCTTTTCCATCCCGCTGCGTTCAACCGCGGCAACCTTGCCCTGCGCGTCGAAGCTGATCTTGACCATCATCTGTTCGTGCGCGCGGGCACGGCCAAAGGCCACCTGGCGGGTGTTGGTCGAGACGTAGTACCAGTCCTTCTGGCCATACTGGCTGACGAAAGTCGGTCGGCCGAGCGTGCGCTCCACCGTAGCCTGGTTGTCCAGCCCGGGCGCAACCGAATCGAGCAACGCCTGATCGACGATGTAGCCGCGGTGATCCTTGATCGAGGCGCAGGCCGAAAGCCCGCCGGCCAGGATAAGGCCCAGCACCGCAGTGCGCATCGTCATTGCCGTAACTCGCATCGTCGCCTTGCTCCATCGCCCCGGACGGGATTGCCCGCGCGGCGCCTGTGATCTATCGCGGCCAAGCCTTAGGCCGCCTTGGCGCGCGGTGCAATGGCCGCTTGGGGCTGGCGGGTTTAATCCCCGCTGAATGATGGAGCCGCAAACCGATGACCCTGCTTGCCCGCCTGTTTGGCGGCCCCGCCGACGACCACGCCGAAGTCCGGGCGCTGTGGCACCGGGTGATCGAGATCGCGCGCGAGCCGCAGTGGTATGCCCGTTGCGGGGTAGCCGATACGGTTGCCGGGCGGTTCGACGCGGTCACCGCGGTGCTGGCACTGGTCCTGCTGCGGATGGAAGGCGACGAGGCGATGGCGCGCCCTCTGGCACGGCTGACCGAGCTGTTCGTGACCGACATGGACGGGCAGCTGCGCGAAAGCGGGGTGGGCGATCTGGTGGTCGGCAAGCACATCGGCAAGCTGATGGGCGCGCTGGGCGGACGGCTCGATGCCTACCGCGCGGCCCTGGCAGATGCCGACCCCGCCGGGCTTGAGCAGGCGGTGCAGCGCAATGTTACCTTGATCGAGGGCACGGGTCCGCAAGCGGCGGCTGCGGAAATGCGCCGTCTGGCCGCCACGCTCGCAGCGCTTTCGGGCGCCGCGCTGCTGGAAGGAAACATCGCGCGATGAGCGAGTTCAGCCGCCTGTTCGACCTGCGCCACCTGCCTGCTGGAGCCGTGGAGCTGGAAGCCTCGGCGCAGGAATGCGCCGCGCTCGCCGCGCGCTTCGATCTGGTGCGGGTGGACGCGCTGACCGCCAGTCTGCGCTTTGAGACCGAGGGCAGCGCGGTGCTGGCCAAGGGCCGCCTCAAGGCCGCGATCGTGCAGAGCTGCGCCGTCTCGGGCGAGGACCTGCCGGTGGCGATCGATGAACCGTTGGCCTTGCGCTTCGTGCCGCCGGGCAAGGCGGACGGCGGCGACGAGATCGAGCTGGATGAAGCCGAGCTCGACGAGATCGAGATGTCCCCGCAAGGCGCGTTCGACCTGGGCGAGGCATTGGCGCAAAGTCTCGCGCTGGCGATCGACCCCTATGCCGTCGGGCCCAGTGCCGAGGAAGCCCGCCGCAACGCCGGGATCGTCGATCAGGAAGCGAGCGGCCCCTTCGCAGCGCTTGCCGCGCTCAAAGGCAAGCAGCCCTAACGCCGCGCGCTCAGAACGGGATATCGTCGTCGAGATCGTCGGAGAAGTCGCGTCCGCCGCCCGCGCCAGAGGGGGCATTGTTCCAGCCGCCACCCTGGCCGCCGCCATCGTTGCCGCCCGAGCGCTGGCCGCCGCCATAGCCACCGCCGCCTCCGCCCGATCCGCCGCCCGGCGCACCGTCAAGCATGGTCAGCACCCCGCCCATGCCGCCGACCGAAACCTCGGTAGTGTAGCGATCGTTGCCTGACTGGTCCTGCCACTTGCGGGTGCGCAGCTGGCCTTCGATGTAGACCTTGCTGCCCTTGCGCAGATAGCGCTCGGCCACGCCGACCAGCCCGTCGGACTGGAGCACCACGCTGTGCCATTCGGTGCGCTCCTTGCGCTCGCCGGTCTGGCGATCCTTCCAGCTTTCCGAGGTGGCAATGCGCAAGTTGGCGATGCGCCCGCCGTTCTGGAACGACTTCACTTCCGGATCGGCCCCGAGGTTGCCGATCAGGATGACCTTGTTGACGCTGCCTGCCATTGAATTCCCTCTCGCGTGTTACAGACCCAGAGCGATCGCGCTCCAATAGGTGATTCCCGCGAAGATGTAGGCCAGCGCAAACAGGTAAAGCAACATGAAGGCGGGCCATTTCCACCCGTTCGTCTCGCGCCGGGTCACGGCGATGGTGCTCATGCACTGCGGGGCGAAGACGAACCAGGCAAGGAAGGCCAGCGCGGTCGGCAGGCTCCACTGCGCCTTGAGGCTTGCACCCAGCGCGCGGGCCTGGGCATCGTCGTCGCCGGCGGAGACCGCATAGCTGGTCGCCAGCGAGCTGACCGCCACTTCGCGCGCGGCCATCGCCGGTATCAGCGCCAGCGCGATGTCGCGGTTGAACCCGATCGGCTTCACCACCACCGCCAGACCGTTGGCGATCTTGCCGCCAAGCGAGGCGTCGATCTGATCCTGCCCCTCGCCCGCGCGGGGGAAATTGAGCAGCAGCCACAGAACCACGCTGACCGTCAGGATGATCGTCCCGGCGCGGCGCACGAAGATCCAGGCGCGCTGGGCCAGACCGAGCAGCAGATCGCCGGGGCGCGGCAACTGGTATTTGGGCAGTTCCATGATGAACCCGCTGGCCGAGCCCTTGGTGACCGAACGGCGCAGCGCCAGCGCGGCCAACATCGCCCCGGCAATCCCGGCGACATAGAGCCCGAACAGCACCAACCCAGGCAGGTGCACCGGCCCCCACACCGCGCGATCGGGAATGAAGGCGGCGATGATCACCGCATAGACCGGCAATCGCGCCGAACAGGTCATCAGCGGGGCGATCAGGATCGTGGTCAGCCGGTCGCGCGGGTCGGAAATGGAGCGCGTCGCCATGATCCCGGGCACGGCACAGGCAAAGCTGGACAGCAGGGGGATGAAGCTGCGCCCCGAAAGCCCGACCCGCGCCATCAGCCGGTCCATCAGGAAGGCCGCGCGGGCCATGTAGCCCGAGGCTTCCATCGCCAGGATGAAGAAGAACAGGATCACGATCTGCGGCAAGAATACCAGCACCGCGCCAACCCCCGCGATCACCCCGTCGGTCAGCAGGTCGCGCGCCAGCGATGCAGGCAGCTCGGCACGCACCCAGGCGGAGAGCCAATCGACCCCCGCCTGCAACGCATCGGCGAACGGCGCGGCGCCGCTGAACACCGCCTGGAACACCACGAACAGCAGCGCAAACAGGATCAGCGGCCCCATCCAGGGGTGCAGCAACGTCCGGTCGAGCCGGGCATGCAGGCGGTGACGGGTGCTTTCCGAAAGGATCGCCGCCTCGGCAATCGCGTGGGCGGTAACCCGCCGCTCGGTCAGCGTGGTATGCGGGCGGTGGTGCACCGCATCGTGCGCCTGTGCCCCGGCGATCGCGGCGGCAAGCTCGGTCAGGCCCCGGCGCCGCACGGCCACGGTTGGCACCACCGGCACACCCAGCGCCTGTTCGAGCGCACCCGGATCGAGCACCAAACCGTCACGCTCGGCCAGATCGACCATGTTGAGCGCCACCACGGTGGGAATACCCAGCGCGATCACTTCCTGGGCGAAGACCAGATGCTGTTCGAGATTCGAGGCATCGAGCACCACCACCAGCACCTGCGGCGCTGCCTCGCCGGGAAACTCGCCGAGAATCACCTTGCGGGTAACTTCCTCGTCGGGGCTGGTGGCGTTAAGGCCGTAGGAGCCGGGCAGATCGGTCAGTTCGATCGCTTCGCCGCCGGGCAGGACCAGGCGCCCGGCCTTGCGCTCCACGGTGACCCCCGGATAGTTGGCGATCTTCTGGCGCGCGCCGGTCAACGCGTTGAACAGCGCACTCTTTCCGGCATTGGGATTGCCGACCAATGCGGCACGGCGCGGCGCGGTCATCTCAGGCTCCGGCCCTCGTCAGCGGTTCCACCGCCATCGCCTGAGCATGGGCACGGCGCAGCGCCACGGTCATCCGCCCGATGCTGAGCGCGATCGGATCGCGTCCGCCCAGCACCCCGCAATGCGCCACCGTCACCCGCGCGCCGACATCGACCCCCAGCGCCTGCAACCGCTGCGCTTCGTCCGCGGCAAGCATGGTCCAGTCGACCGCGATCAAGCGGGCCCGCTGGCCAATTGGAAGGGTATCGAGGGTCATGGTTCGGCGCTGCCAGAACCGCATGCTAATTGCAAGTCATTCGCAATAATTGACCCAGGTCAAAACAACCGGCTCAGCGGGCCGGATAGCGCAGCCGACCAAGAAAGCGCGCCGGACTGAAGTGCTCATCGGCCGGGCGCAGCAGCCGCGCCTTGGCCTTCTCGAACTTCATGATCCCCTCGATCCGGCGGTCGAGGAAAGTGAGAGTTTCGGCATGCCCTTCGCTGGTATCGTCGACGAACACCGCCAGGGTCGCGGCATAGATCGAGCCGAGGATCGCGCGCTTGGTGTAGTGGTTGTAATCGCTCGCCGTATCGCCTGCGAGCCGCCACATCACGTCGGCACTGTGCCAGCCAAGCCTGAGCGCGCGCGGCGCGTTGCCCGGCATGGCCATGATCGCCAGGGCCCGGCGCAACGCTTCCTTGTTCGGCGCCGCCGCATCGAGCCGGAAGCGGACCAGCGCGGCAATCCTTTCGCGCACTTTCATCGCGGCGAGCTTTTCGGCGGGCAGTTCGCGGGCCATCGCCGCATCGATCGCATGGACCCAGGCCTCGATCATCGCCATCGCCCCGCCCGAGAAGGCATAGGCGGCGAATTCGGGGTCCATCCCGTGATCGCTGGCGGCGGCGCGCACCGCGGCCTCACTCCATCCGTCAAAGGCGGCGGCATCGGCGATTGCCCCGGCCAGGGCGAGCCGCGCTTCCTCCAGACTGGCCGGTTCGGAACCCATCAGAGCGAGGGTCCGAACACCTTGGGGCCTTCGCCATCCTTCTTCTTGGGCTTGGCGTATTTCTCGATCGTGGAGACGAGAGTCCCCTCCTTGCCATCGAAAAGGGCGTAATCGCGCGCGCTGCGGCCGGAATTGTCGGCGCGGTCGGGATCGGCCCCGGCCTGGAGCAGCACCCGCATCATCTCGACGTTGTGGTTGTGCACCGCAGTGATCAGAGGAGTCTCACCGGCATCGTTGCTTTCATCAACCTTGGCGTGCTGTTCGATCAGGAATTCCACGCCTTCAACGAAATTATGGTTGGCCGCCACAACCAGCGGCGTCGCGCCTTTGGCATCGCGCAGATTCGCGTTCGCGCCCTTGGCGACCAGAAAGCGCATCCAGGTGAGGTCGCGCCGCGCGGTGACGATATGCAGCGCGGTCTCGCCGCTGGTATAGTCGCGGGTGTTGATCAGGTTCGGCCCACCCTTTTCGAGCATGTCGGTAACATCGTTGCCTTCTTTCTTGCGCACCGCTTCAAGGAACTTGTAGCTCTCCGAAAACTGGGCAGCGGCGGGTGCGGGCACGATCAGGGTGGCGGCAGGCGCGGCGGCGAGGGCAAGCAGCAGCGCACGAAACTTGGTCACGGGGCAAACCTCCTGTTGGGGCCGGGGGCGAGAATCGCGGCTAGGGCCAAACCCTCCCTTGCGCGGCGCGGTTTAGCAGAGCATGAACCGCCGCGCCATGACCAAGCCCAGACTTCTTGCCGCGATCCTGCTCGTCCTTGCCTCCTGCTCGCCGCAAGGCGACCCGGAACCGCAGATCCAGGGGGTCGATCTGGCGGGCGCGCAGATCGGCGGCGAATTCACCCTGACCGGCAAGGACGGCAACCGGGTGCGCTGGTCTGACTTTGCCGGGAAATACCGGATCATCTATTTCGGCTACACTTTCTGCCCCGATGCCTGCCCGCTCGATGTCGGCGTGCTGATGCGCGGCTTCGCCAAATTCGAGGCCGAACATCCCGCCGCCGCGGCCAAGGTCCAGCCGCTGTTCGTCTCGATCGATCCGGCGCGCGATACTCCGCCCCGGGTGGGCGAATTCGCCGCCGCCTTCTCTCCCCGTCTGATCGGGCTGACCGGCGGCCAGGCGGAGATCGACGCAGCGGTCAAGGCGTTCAAGGCCGTGGCAGCGCGCGGCGCGGATGTGCCCGGCGGTTACCTGATGGATCACAGCCGCCTTGCCTATCTGTTCGGCCCCGATGGTCAGCCGATCGAGGCCCTGCCGGTCGACAAGAGCCCCGAGGCGGTTGCCGCCGACCTTGCCCTGATGGTCAAGTGAGCGGCCTGCGCGCCCGCTTCTGGGAACTGCCGGTCGAGACGCTGAGCCGCGCCGAATGGGAGGCGCTGTGCGACGGGTGCGGTCAGTGCTGTCTGCACAAGGCCGAGGATGAGGATACCGGCGCTATCTATCCCACCAACGTTGCCTGCCGCCTGCTCGATCTTCAGACCGCGCGGTGCTGCGACTATGCCAATCGCAAGGCGCTGGTACCCGATTGCCTGCGACTGACACCGGCGCTTGCCGCCAGCCTTGAGTGGCTGCCCGAAACCTGCGCCTACCGGCTGCGTGCAGAAGGCGAGGCCCTGCCCGGCTGGCACTATCTGCTTTCGGGGGATCGCGAAGCGGTCCACACCGCCGGGCATTCGGTGCGCGGCAAGGCGATCGGCGAGGACATGGCGGGTCCGCTTGAACAGCACATCATCCTGCCACCCGGTGTCGAGCTGGCCGATGATTGACTGGCTGCGCCGTGCCCCGCGCGAAGTGCCAGCGCTGGAAGTGGCCGGGCAGACCTTGCCAGTGGTGCTGCGCCGCACCGCCGCCGCCAAACGGATGACCCTGCGCCTGGCCCCGGATGGCAGCGAAGTGCGGCTGACCATGCCGCGCTGGGGGCGCGGCGCGGACGGGCTTGAATTCGCCCGCAGCAAGACCGACTGGCTGGCCGCGCAGCTTGCCCGGCTGCCCCGGCCGATCGAACTGCGCGATGGCGCCGCGCTGCGCTTTTTGGGCGAGGAGACAATCCTGCGCCATGATCCGGCCCGGCCCCGCCGCGTGCGTTTCGCCGACGGGCAACTGCACGTTGGTGGCCCGATCGAAGCGCTCGAGCGCCGGCTTGTTCGCTGGCTTGAGGGGGAGGCCCGGCGGTTGTTCACCGCTGATCTGGAGTATTATTGTGCCCGCGCCGAAAGACCGGTGCCGCGCCTGATGCTGAGCCGCGCGCGCCGCCGCTGGGGTTCGTGCGCGCGCGACGGGACGCTGCGGATCAACTGGCGGCTGGTAATGGCGCCGGAAGGAGTGCGACGATCCGTAGTGGCGCACGAAGTGGCCCATCTGGTCCACTTCGATCATTCGCCCCACTTCCACGCGCTGCTGGCCCAGCTTTACGAAGGCGATGTCCGCCACGCCAACCGCTGGCTCAAGGCCGAGGGCCGCAGCCTCTACCAGCCCTTCGGATAGGCCCGTAACCGGGTGTTAACCATGCCGCGCGATGATCGCGCCATGGCGCGTCCAACAGCCCTTGTCGCGGCAGCCTTGCTGCTGCTTGCCGGACCGGTTTCCGGACAGGATTCATGCCGCCTGTGCTATGGCGATCCGGGTGCTGCCGATGGCGAGCGCCCACTGACCATCGAGATCTGGGCCGACCTCAATTTCAGCCGCCTGGCGATGACCGGGCGTGACGGCGGCGGGGTCATGCTCGACCCGGCGACCGGCACCAAAAGCACTTTCGGAGAAATGTCCGATCTGGGCGGCATGGCGGTGACCGGGCATGGCCGGATCACCGGCGCGCCGCTGCGCGAAGTGCGGATCGAGCTTCCCGAGCAGGTGGCTATGACCACCGCCGATGGCGGGCGCGGCGAAATGGTGCAGTTCACCACCGACCTGCCACAGCACCCGGTGCTCGATGCCCAGGGGCGGCTGGAATTCCGGTTCGGGGCCAAACTGATCGTGCGCGGCGGGCGGGCCGGGAATTTTCGCGGGCGCATCCCGATTTCGGTCGATTACAACTGACCGCTGGCGCTTCGGGCGCGGCAAGCCTATCTTGCGGCCATGGCGATCCGTCCCTTTGCCTTTGTCCGTCACGTCGATCCCGGCAGCGCAATCTCGGATTTTCGCGAGGTGTTCCGCGATGCTGGCCCCAACCGCTGGCGATTTGCTCTTGCCGCAGCGGTTGCGACCGCGGCGATCCTCGCCCTGATCCCGACCAAGACCTGGAAAAAGCAGCGCGCGCTGCCCACGGTCACCTACATCACTTCGTGGCCGGCCGACCGGACCGAGGCCGAGACCAGGGCCTTCATCGCCGAAAACCAGAAGCGCAAGGAACAGGACGCGCGCCTCGCCGAAGAGCGGGCCGCGCTCGAGCAGCAGCTGTGGATGGCGGTGGGCCGGGCTTCGGGAGTCGATGTCGACCGGATGAAGCGCCAGGCCGATGCCGACAAGGCCGCCGAGGCCGCAGCGCGCAAGGCCAAGTCCGAGGAAATCCTCAAACGATCCGAACAGGCCAAGGTTGCCAACTGACGCGGACCGGCGCTGGCTGGCGGCGGCGGCGCGGCTGGCCGCGCGCGGTGTGCCGTTCGCTCGCCCCAACCCGGCGGTGGGGGCGATTGTTGTTCGCGATGGCACGGTCATCGCTCGCGGCTGGACCCAGCCGGGCGGACGCCCCCATGCCGAGGCCGTAGCGCTGGCGGCGGCGAGAGAGGCGGCCAGAGGGGCAACGCTCTACGTCTCGCTCGAGCCCTGCGCCCACCAGTCCGAACGCGGTCCTTCCTGCGCCGATCTGATCGTGGCCAGCGGCCTCGCCCGGGTGGTCATCGGCTGCCACGACCCCGATCCGCGTACCGCCGGCCAAGGCGTGGCCCGGATCCGCGCCGCCGGGATCGCGGTGACAGAGGTCGATTGCGGCGAATGCGCCGCCAGCCTGGCGGGATACCTGATGCTGCGGCGCCACGGCCGCCCGCATGTCACACTCAAGCTTGCGCTGTCGGCCGATGGGCGCTTGGCCCCGCCGCAGGGGCAATGGCTGACCGGAGAGATCGCACGCGCGCATGTCCACGCCTGGCGGGCGCGGCTGGACGCGATCCTGGTCGGTAGCGGAACCTTGCGGACTGACCGGCCCCGGCTCGATGTGCGTCTGCCAGGGATCGCGGATCGCAGCCCGCAGCGCTGGCTGCTGTCGCGCGGGGACGCGCCGCCGGGCTGGCAGGCATTGCCCTCGCCCGAGGCGATCGCCGATATGGAAGGCGTGCAGACCCTGATGGTCGAGGGCGGAGCCGAAACCGCCCGCGCCTTTCTCGATGTCGGGCTGGTCGACCGGATGATGCTCTACCGCGCGCCGCTCACGGTTGGCGGCAAAGGACCCGCCCTGCCCGAGCTGACTGCCGATGCCCTGGCCAGTTCCCCGCGCTGGCGCCTTGCCGACCGGCGCACGCTTGGCAACGACACGCTGGAGGTTTACGAGCGGGGCTAATGTTTACCGGAATCATCACCGCCATCGGCACGATCCGCGAATCCCGCCGCGCGGGCGATCTGCATGCCGTCATCACCTGCCCCTACGATCCCGCGCAGATCGCGATCGGTGCCTCGATCGCCTGTTCCGGAGTATGCCTGACCGTGGTGGCGCGCGGCGGCGAGCCGGGCAATTGCTGGTTCGAGGTCGATATCTCGGACGAAACGATCGCGCGCACCGCCCAGGGGATGTGGCGCGAGGGCCAGCGGCTCAACCTTGAGCAGGCCTTGCGGTTGGGCGATGAACTGGGCGGACATATCGTCACCGGCCATGTCGATGCCGTGGGCCGCATCGCCGCGCGCGAGGAGGCGGGCGGATCGATCCGGCTGACCGTGGCCACACCGGCGGCGCTCAGCCCCTATATCGCGCCCAAGGGCTCGGTCACGCTCGAGGGGGTCTCACTCACCGTCAACGCGGTTTCGGACCATGCTGACGGAACCTGCGATTTCGAGCTGAACATCATCCCGCACACCGCCGAAGTGACCACGCTTGGCGATTTGCAGGCGGGCGACGCCGTCAATCTCGAAATCGACGTACTGGCGCGCTACCTGCAACGGATGCAAAGCCTCAAGGGCTGAGCGGCCCGTTCGCGAAGCTTTCGCGGTCGATTTCGTAAACGACGTGGACGATCGGGCCGTTCGGACCGTCCAGCCGCTCGGTCCTGTCGGTCAGCCTGCCGCCGATCTTTTCCATCGCCCGGCGCGAGCGCAAATTGGTTTCGCCCACGCGAAACACCACGCGTTCCACGCTTTCCAGGGCATGGGCCAACATCAGGCGTTTCATTTCGCGGTTGGTCTCGCCGCCCCAGTGATCGCGGCCAAGAAAGGTCCAGCCGATCTCTACCCGCGATGCCTCCGGGTCGAACCCGCGGTATTGCGACGATCCGGCCAGCGCGCCGCTGGCCTTGTCGACCGCGACCAGCGCCCCGCCATCGGCCAGAGCCTCATCGAAAAAGACGCGGAACACGGGCTCCTGCCAGCGATTGCTGACCGGATGCAGCTCCCACACCCTGGGGTCGCGGGCGAGGGCATAGAGCGCATCCCAATCGTCTGCGCTCAGCGGCCTCAACATCAGCCGCTCCCCTTCGAGGACCGGCTGACGGTCCATCAGGCGCTTACCGAGCCGACGTTGGCGATGAACTTGTCGATATTGCCCATGGTCAGCCCGGCGACGTTGATCCGGCCGGATCCAGCCATGTAGATGCCGTGATCGTTGCGCAGCGCGAGGATCTGGTCGCCCGACAGCGGCAGCACCGAGAACAGCCCGTTCTGCCCGCCCAGCGGCGTGAGGTCGATCGCGCCGGCCATGCCGGTTTCGGCCAGCCGCGCGCGAACCTGGCGCATACGCGCGCGCATGGTGTCAAGCTCGTCGAGCCAGACCCGGACCAGCGCCGGATCGGACAGGATGATCCGTACTGCCGCCGCGCCGTGGTCGGGCGGCATAGACCAGGCCGCGCGGGCCAGCGAATAGCCGTTCGAGAGCACCGCATCGAGCTGCGCCGGATCGGCCACCATGGCATAGACCGCACCGACACGGTCACGGTACATGCCGAAGTTCTTGTCGCACGAATAGGCGATCAGCGCCTCGGGCACCGCGCCCAGAACGCGGCGCAGGCCATAGGCGTCTTCTTCCATGCCCGCGCCCAGCCCCTGATAGGCCAGGTCGATGATCGGCAGCACGCCCTTGGCCGCAATCAGCGCGGCAATCTCGTCCCAGTTCTCGTTCGAATAGTCGATCCCGGTGGGGTTGTGGCAGCAGCCGTGAAGCAGGATCGCATCGCCCGGTTCGCAGGCAGCGATCGCCTCGCGCAGCGCATCCATGTCGACCACGCCTTTGGCCGTCGCGTGCTTGAACCCGGCCAGTTCGACATCGAGATCGGCAAAGATCTGCGCGTGGTTGGGCCAGCTGGGCAGGCCCATGCGGATCCGCCCGATCCCGGCCTTGTGCGCCAGCGCCACCGCCAGCCGCACCCCGCCGGTGCCGCCCGGGGTCTGCATTCCCCCGATCCGGCCGCCCATCGTGGGGTCGTCCGCCCCGAAGATGTAGGGCATCAGCGCGTGGACAAAGCCCATGTCGCCCTCGGGACCGAGATAGCTTTTCGAATCCTGGGTTTCCAGCAGCACCTTTTCCGCCGCCTTGATCGCCGCGAACACCGGCGTATCGCCCTGACCGGTGCGATAGACGCCCACACCCAGGTCGATCTTGTCGGGCCGGGGATCGGCGTTGTGGAGCTTGATCAGCGCGAGCAGCGCATCGGCGGGCTGTTGGGCAAGGTTCTCGAGCATAGCGAGGCGGCGCTTAGACCCGCGTCCGGCACGGGGCAAGGGGGCATGTAGCGACGCCAACACCCCCAACAAAGCCGGACCTGGGCGATTCGCGGTTGCCTGTTATGGGGAGAAATGCTTTATAGTTCCAATACTTACATTTGGATAACCGAATCCAGGGCCGCGACGTGCGTCCGCTTGGGAGAACATGAAACCGAAACCGCTCTGGCGCCTGGCGCTCGAACTGGCGGCTGCGCTGGCGGTGATGCTGGCAATCCTGGCCGTTTCGCTCTGGCGGCTGCGGCAATAGCTTGTCCTCCAGGCGGCGGTGTGGTTAGGCTCGGCCATGCCCGCACCCTCGCCTTTCGCCTCGATGCTGCCGCTGCCGGCGCTGCCCGCCTCGCTCAAGCAGGCGATGATGCGGGGAATCGTCGGCAAGTGTCCGCGCTGCGAGGAAGGCAAACTGTTCGCCCGTTTTCTCAAGCCCGCGCCGCACTGTGCGGCGTGTGGGCAGGACTGGTCGCACCACCGGGCCGACGATTTTCCGCCCTACGTCTCGATCTTCCTCACCGGTCACCTGCTTGCCCCGGTGATCATCGCGCTCGCCAGCAGCGATGTTCTGCCGCTGTGGGCCTGCGTGGCACTGTGCATGGCGCTTGGCGCGGCAATCATGCTGGCGCTGCTGCAACCGGCCAAGGGCGGAATTATCGCCCTGCAATGGTGGCTGGGGATGCACGGCTTCAATCCGGCCGGACGCGACGAGGCGCGCCTGCGGCAAAGCTGAACCACCGGTTTCAGCCTTTTTTCAGTACCCTTTGCTAGGGTCAAGCGATGCAAGCGCGCCGCCTCGTCCTGATTGGTCTTGCCGGGTTGGCTCTGATCGGGGCCGGTCAGGTCTGGCGCTATCAGCACCGCGACGGATGCCGCGCCTATGTCCCCGCATCCGGGACTTTGGTGGCCCATGCCGGGGGCGGGCTGCCGGAGCAGACCTATGCCAACAATCTCGAGGCGCTCGATCTAGCGGCCAGCCATGGCTTCACCATGGTCGAGCTCGATTTTCTGGTCGAGAACGGGCGGCTCGTCATCGGCCACGATGCCGATCACCGCTCCTCGCTCGATCCCGCCGGGCTGATGCGCTGGCTCGATACCCATCCACAGATCAGCGTGGTGACCGACTTCAAAAGCGACAACCTTGCCGGTCTGGCGCTGCTCAGGCAGATGGCCGGCGAGCGGATAGGCCGGTTTGTGCCGCAGATCTATGCGCCGGGGGAATTCGCACCGGTCGTTGCGATGGGCTATTCCGCCCCGATCCTCACCGCATACCGGCTGCCCGATCGTGGCTGGCAACAGGCTGCCAATGCCCTGCCGCTGCGCGCGGTGACAATCGCCTACAAGCGCCGCGCCCTGGCGGAGGGCCTGCACCATCCGGTGTTCCTCCATACCGTGAACCGGCCAATCGCCGGCTATGGCCTCTATACCGATTGCCTGATCCCGGCCCCCTGAGCCGGGCCCGATCAGAACGGCAGCCAGTTGGCCTTGTGCCGGAACTTCATGTAGCCGGCGTTCACCCCCAGACGCAGGCCCACACCCGCCCGGATCGGGATCAGCACGATATCGCCGCGGCGCAGGTAGCTGGCGGTGAACCCACCCACCACATAGGCCCCGCCCTCACCCGAGGGGAACCGCTTGTAGAGGTCTTCGGTGTCGTAAAGATTGTAGACCAGCACGAAGGTGGAACCGGCGTTGGCCCCGGCATCGAAGCCCACCGACGGGCCGGTCCAGTAGACTGGCTTCTCGCCCTCGACCTTGTGATGGAGCGTCCCCGATCCCCAGCGCATTCCCAGGATCACCGCTCCGCCGCCTTCGCGTCCGGTGATGTAGCCGTTGGGCTCGCCTTGCTTCTTGAGCAAATCCTCGATCATCTGCGCCAGACCCTTGGCGCCCTTGCCGAACACGCCTTCGGCGGCGGCGAGGACATCATCCTTCTGATAGGTCATGCCCGAGGCAGTGCTGGCCGGAGCGCCAGGAACCGGACTTGGCGCGGGAGCCGGGGCGTTGGGATCCAGCGGGTCGTGCGCGGGCACCGCGGCGTCACCCGAAGGGGCAGGACTGGGCGTGGGTGTCGGCGCGGAAAGATCGCCGTCGATCGCCTTGTCGGGATCGACCGTCTGAACCTGGGCCGGTGCGCTGGCGGTACCGATCATGGCAAGAGCGCCCGACAGGGCGAACAGCGCACCGCGAAAAGCCGATGGCAGGCGAAGGCTCATGGTCTCGATCCCGGGTTGTCCGCCGCCTCCGGGTCCACGCGGAGGCGGCGGGATTGGTCCATCCGCGATCAGAATCGATGCCCGCGCCAAGCTCAATCGAGCGGCGATGAAGCGAGTCGGTTTTGCGGCCAAGCGAGTCGCCAAGAATCGTGCTTCTCGCCCCTTGCCGCCCCGCCGAGGCGCCGCTATAGGCCGCGCTTCGCCGCTGCGATCCGGAGACGTGGGTGAGTGGCTGAAACCAACGGTTTGCTAAACCGTCGTACTGGTAAATCCGGTACCGAGGGTTCGAATCCCTCCGTCTCCGCCAC
>JAKOWQ010000106.1 GCA_029781465.1 Pseudomonadota bacterium | reverse complement strand
GGATCAGTTCATCAAACGGATCGATCGCGCCAACATTAAGGTCGCTGGCAGCGAGTACCAGGATTGTCGGTCCACCATGTTCGGCCAGCGCCGCGTCAAGCGTCGTTCGACGCAAACGCGCACCGTCGTCGGTCGCCAATGGCACGATACAATTCGTGCCGAGGCCCAGAAAGCGTGCGGCGCGCTCAATCGAACCATGTCGGTGCTCAGTGGCCAGAATGCGGATCGGCGGTGCGCCGAACAGGCCATCGGCCTCAACCTTCCATCCGTGGTCCCGCAACAGCGCGTGGCGCGCCGCAGCAAGGCAGGTGAAATGCGCCATCTGGCATCCGGTGGTGAATGCAAACGACGCCTCACGCGGCAAGCCCAGCAATTGCTTGACCCAATCGCCGGCGATTTCCTCCACGATTGCAGAGGCTGGTCCACAGGCATAGAGCGCCGCGTTGTTGTCCCAGGTCGAAACCAACCAGTCGGCAGCAAGTGCAGACGGCAGCGCGCCGCCGATCACCCAAGCAAAAAAGCGCCCGCCGGCGGAGCCGAGATGCCCCCCGCGAGTGGCCGCAACCAGCTCATCGACGATCGCTGCCGGATCGACCCCTCCGCTTTGCAATCCGCAATTCAGCCGCTTGCGCAAGTTGTCGGCGGAAGTGGTCGCCGCAACTGGGCGTTCGGACAGACCGTTCAAGTACTGGGTGGCATGGTGACGGGCGCGATCAAGAGCGGGAATGTTCTGCATGGACAGCGCGCTAACGCATCCCGAAAAGTCGCGCCTCCCGAATGATGCGGCCAAATCTGCCTGCCTGATCGACCGCCCTAGCCGCCCGAACACCCCCGGCAGACCGGATCCCGGGCAATCCGCATCGTGCGCATTGCCGGGACCAGCCCCTCGAACAGGTGCAGCTTGCCCCATTGCGGATCGCCCAGCGCGGTCTTGCCTTCAAGGATCGCCCTCACCGCGTGCATCGCGGCGAAGGCGCCGACCATGCCCGCCATTGCCCCCAGCACACCCTGATCGGCGCAGCTGTCGCAGTCCTCTGCATCGAAGGCATCGCCCACGAAGCAGCGATAGCAACTGTGCCCCTCACGGTGCCCGGCAAAATTTGCCACCTGCCCCTGGAAGCGCCCGATCGCCGCGCTGGTGAGCGGCACCCCGGCCCGCACGCAGGCATCCGAAACCGCCAGACGAGTCGCGAAGTTGTCACTTCCATCGAGCACAAGAGTCGCGTCCTGAAGGACCCGCGCCACGTTATCCCCCCGTACCCTCCCGGCGTGCGCGCGGACCT
This sequence comes from Pseudomonadota bacterium, assembly GCA_029781465.1. Lineage (GTDB taxonomy): Bacteria > Pseudomonadota > Alphaproteobacteria > Sphingomonadales > Sphingomonadaceae > Novosphingobium. Next base: position 1,452 of record JAKOWQ010000106.1, on the reverse strand, counting down.
TCAGGGCAGGATCGAACCGCTCCACCCACCGTGCGGCAACCTCGGCCTTCGGTTGCCCGATATCGGCGGGGGTGAAGATCGTCTGGCGTTGCAGGTTGCTGGCGTCGACCACATCGTCATCCACCAGCGTCAGCGCGCCGATCCCCGCGCCCGCCAGATATTGCAGCGCCGGAGAGCCGATCCCGCCGCAGCCGATCAGCACCACCCGCGCATCCGCCAGCGCCACCTGCCCCGCCCCGCCCATTTCGGGCAGCACGATGTGGCGGGCGAAACGTTCGAGACGGTCGGGCGGCAGGCTCATCGTCTCCACATAGGCCGACGCAGCCCGCAAGGCGAGTGCCCGCAAAGCCAAATCAAGCGGTGACAAGACACCGCGAATTGTTCAAACTAGGGTAAATGCCCTAACAAAGGAGAGAGGACATGGGCGATCTGATCGGGCGTATTGCTCTGGTGACAGGGGCTTCGCGCGGGATCGGCGCGGCAACCGCGCGGGCGCTAGCGGCGGCAGGGGCGAAAGTGGCGCTGACCGACCTTGCCGCACCGCACGAACTTGCCGCCGAATTGGACGGGATCGCCCGCGCTCAAGACGTGACCAGCGAGAGCGACTGGAATGCAACAATGGGCTGGCTGCGCGCCGAGGCGGGTGGGCTCGATATCCTGGTCAACAATGCCGGGCTGTGGCTGTTCAAGCCGATCACCGAAACCACGCTGGAAGACTGGCGGCGGCTCCACGCGGTCAATGTCGAGGGGGTATTTCTGGGCACCCGCGCCGCGATCCCACTGCTGGCAGAGCGCGCGCACATGTGGCGCGGCGGCGCGGCAATCGTCAATCTCTCCTCGGTCGCGGGGATCGAGGGCGCTGCCGGGGCGACCTGTTACAACTCCACCAAGGGCGCGGTCAGACTGTTCACCAAAGGCTGCGCCAAGGAACTCGCGGCGGCGCGGATTCGGGTCAATTCGGTGCACCCCGGGGTGATCGAAACCGACATGGGCCGCCACCTGATCGACGATTTTGCCGCCGCGCAAGGGGTGGGCGACAACGAGGTGCTGGCCAATGTCTCGGCGATGCACCCGCTGGGCCACCTGGGGGCGCCGGCAAATGTTGCCGATGCCGTGGTGTTCCTGGCCAGCGACCGCGCCGCGTTCACCACCGGAAGCGAACTGGTGGTCGATGGGGGCCTGACCGCCTGACAAGGCTGTGCATCACCCTGTGGAAAGGCGGTGCATTGGCTGTTCAAAGCCGGTGTACGGTAAGCTCAGCTTTCGAGCTGGCGCAGAAGGCTGCGCACATCGCCGTCCATATCGGCGTCGCGCGCGCGCAGGTCCTCGATCAGGCGCACCGCGTGGATCACGGTCGAATGGTCGCGCCCGCCGAACTTGCGCCCGATCTCCGGATAGGAGCGCGGGGTGAGCACCTTGGCAAGATACATCGCCACCTGGCGCGGGCGCACC
>JAKOWQ010000105.1 GCA_029781465.1 Pseudomonadota bacterium | reverse complement strand
ACACCTGAAGCCCGTCCGCGGTGATCGCATGCTCCGGCGGCCGGAGTTCGCCATCGCGCATGAGGCGAAGCGCCAGCAGGGCATCCTCGCGCTTGCGGCTTTCTCCGGCCAGCGCCGTCAGCCGCGCCCGCTTGCCCGCGTCCGGCACGGCGCGCGCCACGATGTCTGCCCAATGCCGCTGCTTGAAATGGTCCTTTTCAGCCACAGCAAGCAAGGTCTCGCGGTCAGCCTCATCGATCTCCCCGGCGGCGAGCGCCTTGCCCAGCCGCCAACGGATATCGACCATCGCATCGGTGAGCGGGCAGTAATCGAGCTCGGGCGGACCATGCAGAACCGCCACTTCGGAATCGCAGGTGATGGCGCCGCTTGCATAGAGGCGATAGACCTCGCCAACCCCGATCATGCCGAACCGCTCGCACTCAGCGGCCCGCAGCGCGCCCATACTTGCCGCCCCGGCCACCATGCAACCCCGCGCCAGCGCCGCCAGGATTTCCTTGTGCCAGGGCGCGGCGGTCGAATCAAAGTAGCCGTCGATCAGCACGAGCGAGGTTGCGCCGCGCTTGACAGCGGCGAGAATGTCGCCGCAGCGGGCCGGCGGCCGGAAAGTGAGTTGCGCGTAAGGTTCAAGATCGCAGCCGCTGAGAGTGGGTCCAGCAAACACCACGCTTTCGGCGCGCCGCTTCATGCGACGATCTTGTCGAGAATGCGCGGGCCGATGCGCGTCGGTCCGTCTTCGAAGGCGATCTGCAGATCGGTGACAATGGTTCGGACCACCGACACGCCTTCCACCAGCGGCGGGAAGTCGAACGCAAAGACATCAGAAACACCGGCCTGGCGCAGCGCCGCCATCACGTGGGCAATCTGCTCTGCAACACCCGCATCGGCGGCGATGGGCGGGGCGTGCATGCCCGCAAAGCGCTTCGATTTCACACCGCGCGAAGAAACCGTCATCAGTTCGTGGCGCCCGGCGTAGTTCTCCTCGTACATGTCGTCGCGCGCTCCCGAAATATAGGTGAGCCGCGACTGGATCGCCTCCATCAGCGCCGCCAGCGCCGCCGCTTCCGGGTCGAAGCGGCAAGCCGAACCCGTCGCATAATGACCGCCGCCCTCCGGCATCGAAATCGCCGCGGTCACCACTGGCAAAGCAATATCGGTTGAGATATCGCGCAGATGCACGGCGATGCCTTCGGCCCGCAGACGCGACAGCCAATGCACGAGATCGGGCCGCGTGGCGCTTGCGGCATCGATGGGCGGGAAACGCATG
>JAKOWQ010000052.1 GCA_029781465.1 Pseudomonadota bacterium | reverse complement strand
TGCAGCCGTGCTGCGCCTCGATCACCACCGCGACGCCGTGGGGGTGGAGGTTGTCCCAGATGCATTGCGCCACTTCGGCAGTCAGCCGCTCCTGGATCTGCAACCGCCGAGCATAGCCGTGAAGCACCCGGGCCAGCTTGGAAATGCCTACCACCCGCTCGCGCGGCATATAGGCGATAGCTGCCTTGCCGGTGATCGGGGCCATGTGATGTTCGCAGTGCGACTGGAAGGGAATGTCCTTGAGCAGCACGAGCTCGTCATAGCCGCCCACTTCCTCGAACTGGCGCGACAGGTGGTGCGCCGGGTCGGCCTCATAGCCCTGGCAATATTCCTTCCACGCCCGCGCCACCCGCGCCGGAGTGTCGATCAGGCCCTCGCGCGTGGGATCGTCACCCGACCAGCGGATCAGGGTGCGGATCGCCTCCTGCACCTCATCGGGCACCGGCAGCTTGTCCATCGGGCCTTCGTCGCGGCCATCGTGCTCGCAGCTCAAATCTCTTCTCCCTAACGCGGGCGGCGCAGCAGGCCGCCGATGCGGAACAGTCCGCGCCGTCTGCCGATCGGCTCGAACAGATCCTCGGGCCGCTCGGGATCGAGCAGCGCGTTGTCCGCCACTGCTTTCTCCGTATCGGAAAGCGGGCGCAAGGCAAATGCGTCAAGCCGCTTGCCGCCACGCGGCGCAGTCTCGATCAGGCGGATCATCGAACCATCGGCCTTCAGGCGCGCGGCAACCTCGGCCGGTTCCAAGCCGAGATGCTCTGCCAGCAACCGATAGCGCAGGTGCGCGATCGCCGGTGCGGCATGGGCATTGCCCGGCCGCGCGGCGTCGATGAACAGATCGCATTCGCTGTCGAGCCCGAGCGAGCGGTTGTTCATGTTCGACGATCCGACCCGCACAACCTCATCGTCGACGATCATCATCTTGGAATGGACGTAGATCGGCGTGCCCGCCGCGTTGCGCGGCACGAAGATGCGAAAGCGGCGCGCGTGGTCGCGCTCGGCGATGGCGTGGCACAGCCGCACCCGCGCGCCGTCCATCGCCGCCTGCTCAAGCCAGCCCTCGGCGGCGAGCGGGTTGATCAGCACGATTTCGGGCGGATCGGGTTCGGCTACCCGCCGGGCGATTGCCTCGGCAATGGCGCGCGAGGAAAAGTACT
>JAKOWQ010000046.1 GCA_029781465.1 Pseudomonadota bacterium | reverse complement strand
TGAACGCGTTGCGGCTAAGCATGTGGACTTCGTCGATGATGTAGATCTTGTAGCGCGCGGAAACCGCGGCATAGCGCACCGCCTCGATGATCTCGCGCACGTCGTCGACCCCGGTGTGGCTGGCCGCGTCCATCTCGATCACGTCGATGTGGCGCCCCTCGGCAATCGCCAAGCAGGGTTCGCACTGGCCGCACGGGTCGATCGTCGGCCCGCCCTGCCCGTCCGGGCCGACGCAGTTCAGCGCCTTGGCGATCAGCCGCGCGGTGCTGGTCTTGCCCACCCCGCGCACACCGGTCATCAGAAAGGCATGGGCCAGCCGTTCGCGCCGGATGGCGTTGGCCAGGGTCTGGACCATCGCGTCCTGGCCGATCAGCTGGGAAAAGGTCTGCGGGCGATACTTGCGCGCCAGCACCCGATAGGGCTGCGCCGGAGCCGCGCTGGCCGCCGGAGGCGCGGGCGCCGGAACGGGCGCAGCGAACATCGCGCTCTGCCCGGCGGCCTCAAGCTCAGCCGCGCTGGGGCCCTGATCCTCGTCCTCGTTTCCGAAAATGTCGGGTGAATCGTCCATCGCATCCTTGGTAGGCGCTGACGCTTGAATTGTCGAAGGGGGAAAAGGAGCCGGGGGATGCCTTTCCGGGTGCGCCATCGACATCCGTCGATGGCTTGCAACACCGGCCCGCTCCTCCGGCCCAGCCACCCGATATGGTATCCTCATGGGTGGCTGGGCCGGAGGGGCGGGCCGGTGTTGCCAAGGAAGGCCCGGATGGGCTGACCGCACTGTCGAAAAAGGAGCCGGCCGACCCGCCGCAACCCGTTGTGGCTGCTTCCTTCCGGACCTGACCAGGTTGGCGGACGCAAGCGTCCGACCGACTCCCGGGCGGGCATATGGCGGCCTTGTCGCGTTTGCGCAAGCCCGACTCGGCGCCTCGCGGCTAACTGAAACCGACTCGTCCGATGGGGACAGTCAATTTCTTCCTTTCCCTTCGGGGCAAGGCTGGAGCGGGTTTGCCGGTTGCTTCACAGCGCGACCCAAGCAGGCGGCGGACCCGCTCCTACCCCGCGGGGTTCAACCGATCAGCGGAAATTGTCGGCGTAGGCCTGAATCTTGAGGCGGCGCGGCGGCGCGGCATGCACCTCTGCTTCGATTCCGTAGCGCTTGGCATAATCCAACGCTTCGTCGGCCGAGGCGAAGGTCAGGCGCACCTGGCTCTGCGTATCGCCCGAGCCGGTCCAGCCCATCACCGGATCGACCGCGCGCGCCTCGGACGGCGCGAATTCAAGGATCCACTGGCCAAGCAGGGCCTTGCCAGACTGCATGGCGTTCTTCGGGCGCTGAAAGATGCGTGCGGACATGGGGCGGCGATTGGCCCCAATCGCGGCGAGAATCAAGCCCCCTTGCGGCGGCCTTACGCCGCGCCGATCTTTTCCAGCTTGGCCTTGAGCGCGGCCTCGGTGAAGGGCTTGACCACATACTCGTCCGCCCCGGCGCCGATCCCGCGAAAAATGTCGTGGGTGTCGTTCTTGCTGGTGCAGAACACCGCCTTGGGCGGGCGCGGGGTGGGAAGCGCGCGCAGCTGGGTGATGAATTCGATTCCGGTCATCACCGGCATGTCCCAATCGAGCAGGATCAGGTCGGGCATGGCCAGCTTGCAGCGCGAGAGCGCTTCCTCGCCGTTCTCTGCCTCGGTCACGGTGTAGCCGAGGCTCTCGACGATCTGGCGCGAGATCCGGCGCACCACGCGCGAATCGTCGACGATCAGGCAATTGCGGCTGACCGGGGCAGCGGCGACTACCGGTTGCGGGGCAGGCACCGGGGCGGCTTCGGCAAGCGGCAATCGCTTGCTGGGAAAGGTCGCGGCCAAAGGAGGTTCGGGCGCGGCGGGAAGCTCGGGCTGGGGAATCGCGGCACGGCCAATTCCTTCTGCGCCCGACGGGGAATTGATCCGCTTGATAAGATCGCGCATCGCCGCCTCCGTCAGCTGACGAGCGGAGCGGGCTCGCCGCTCAGTTCGCCGGAAGTCTTGCGCACATGCAGATAGGGCACCCAGACTTCGCCGTATTCCGCCTTCTGATACCACAGGTCGAGCACATCATAGGAGGCCCAGAAGCCACTCGGCTCCTGCAGGCGGATGCCCTCGCCGATCCGGGGCACCGCGCTGAAGCGCAGGCGCTGCTGGCTCTGGTAAGTCTCGTTCTGGATTTCGACTTCGATCACGGCTTGCTTTCCCCCGCTTCAGGGGCAGTCCGTAAGGCCAAATACTTTCAGAATTCCCAAAACGGACAGGGCAAGAAGGCAAAATTGGTTACCGCGAGCCTGCGGGCTTTCCCTGACCGCGCTCAAAGGCGTTGCGGGTCTTGAGGCTGGGCGCCTCGGCCCAGGGCTGGTCGGGCCAGCGGTGCTTGGGATAGCGGCCCTTCATCTCGCGCTGCACATCCTTCCACGATCCGCGCCAGAACCCGGGCAGATCGCGCGTGGTCTGGAGCGGCTTCCCGCCCGGATCGGTGAGCTTGAGCAGCAGCGGCTGCGACGGCGAGCCGAAACCGGGGTGGCTATCGAGTCCGAACAGCGCCTGGACGCGCAGCTCCACGCTTGGCCCGCCGGGATCGTCATAGTCGATCGCATGGCCGGTCCCGGCCGGTGACGCGAACTGCGCCGGGGCCAGTTGTTCCAGCTGTTGCTGCGCGGCCCAATCGAGCCGGGAGCGCAGCGCGTCGTTCAGCCGCGCCGGGTCGATCTCATCGAGCCGCCTGACCAGTATCGGGCCCAGCCAATGCTCCAGATCCACCAGCAGCGAAGTTTCGGACAGGCTCTCGATTCCGGCAAAACGCGCCCGGCGCAGCAGCGACTGGCTCGCTTTGGGAAACGGCACCAGTGCCAGCCCTTCGGCGCGCACCCGCGCGATCAGGAAGGCGCGGATCGCTTCGGGATCGGGCGCAGGATCGGGGCCACGCGAAAGGGTGATCGCGCCGAGCCGCGCTTCGATCAGCGCCTCGACCCGATTTTCGCCGCCAATCCAGCGCAGGGTCTGCCGCCGCTCGATCCGGTGAGCCAGCCAGCGCAGCACCTCGCCCTCATCCAGTGCGATCGCGGCGGTGATCCGGGCGCCCTTCGCCTCGCCCTGCGCCGCACCCACCGCAAGCCATTCGGCCCGTGCCAGCGGCGAGGCCGGATCGAGCCGGAGACCCCTGCCCCCGGCGGTCAGCCAGTCCTCCCCGCCAGCGCCGCGGCGGCGCGCGATCATCTCCGGAAAGCCTTCGGCAAGCAGGATGCCGGCGGGCGGGCCTTCGACAGGCTCAGGCCGAACGGGAGTGGATTCATCACCCTTCCCCGGTTTCCGTTCGGGCTGAGCCTGTCGAAGCCAGCGCGCCGCTTTCTCCCATCCGGCCGAAAGTCTGCGCGCGGCATCGGCCCGCGCCGAGCGGTCCGCGTTCCAGCGATCGAGCCGCAAGGCAAGGTCTTCCCCGCCTCCGCCCAGACCCCGCTCCTGAAGCAGCAAGGCCAATTTTGCTGCACGCGGCGCCGCGCCATGCTGCGCAGCATAGAGCAGCATGTGCGCCTCGCGCGGGGCCATCGGCAGGGCCGCCATGTTGCGCCCATGCTGCGTGATCCGGCCCGCCGCATCAAGCGCGGCAAGTGTTTGTAATTGCGCCGTTGCCGCAGCCAATGCTGCGGGCGGCGGCGGATCGAGCCAGGGCAGCGCGGCCGGGTCGTTCGCGCCCCATTGCGCCAGGCTGAGCAGGAGCGGCGCGAGATCACTGGTGAGCATTTCCGGCGGATCGAATGCTGCGCGCCCGTTGTGCGCGGCTTCCTCCCACAGCCGGTAGGCCGTGCCCGGCCCTTGACGCGCGGCACGGCCCGCGCGCTGGGCAGCGGCGGCCTGGCTGGCGCGGTGCGTGACGAGCCGCGTAACGCCCGCAGCCTTGTCGAATTCCGCCCGCCGCGAAAGCCCGGCATCGACCACCACCGATACCCTGTCGAGCGTGAGCGAGGTTTCGGCAATGGCGGTGGCCAGAACGATCCGGCGGCGCCCATCGGGATCGCGGCGGATCGCGGCGCGCTGGGCAGCGGGTTCGCACTGCCCGTGCAGCGGCAGGACCAGCGCGGTGGGCAGCTTTTCCGCCAGCCGCTCACGCACCCGCTCGATCTCCCCGACGCCCGGCAGGAAAGCCAGGATATCGCCGTTTTCCTCACGCCAGGCGGCAAGGATCGCGCTGGTCATCGCCTCCTCGATCCTGAGTTCGGGCCGCGCGCCCAGCCAGCGGATCGTCAGCGGGTGGGCCTTGCCCTCGCTTTCGATCACCGGCGCGGAATCGAGCAGCGCCGCAAAGCGCGCGCCGTCGATCGTGGCGCTCATCACCACCAGCCGCAGGTCGGGCCGCAGCACCTGGCTGCTTTCGATCGCCAGGGCCAGACCAAGGTCGGAATCGAGATGCCGCTCGTGCGCCTCGTCGAACAGGACGGCCGAAACGCCGGAAAGCTCGGGATCGGCAAGGATGGTCGATACGAAGATCGCCTCGGTCATCACCAGAACGCGGGTCCGCGCGGAACGCTTGCTGTCGAGCCGGGTGAGATAGCCCACGGTTTCTCCGGCCTTTTCGCCCAGCAACTCCGCCATTCGCTCCGCCGCCGCCCGCGCTGCGACCCGGCGGGGCGAGAGCAGGACTACAATGCCCGTGCACCAGCCTTGATCGAGCAGCACAGTAGCGACACTGGTGGTCTTGCCCGCACCCGGCGGCGCGATCAGCACCGCGCTGCTACCCGCGCGCAAGGCGGCAAGCAGATCGGGCAGCACGGCGTGGATCGGCAGGTCGCTCATCGCCGCGGCCATAGCCCGCCGATCACCCCATCGGGTAGCGGATTTCCTTCGATACCTTGTCGATTGCCTTCATCAGATCGTCGGGCAGGACCATGTCGGCAGCGGCGAGGATTTCGGGAAGTTGATCTTCCCGGCTCACCCCCACGATGGTCGAGGCGACGAAATCGTGCTGCTTCGACCAGGCCACCGCCATGGTCACCGGGCTCATCCCCGCTTCGGCGGCCAGCGCAGCGAAACGGTCCGCAGATTCGATTGCGCGATCGTTGGCAAAGCGCATCGCCATCGCCGCATGGCGCCCGCCGATCTCGAGATAGCGCGAAAAC
>JAKOWQ010000045.1 GCA_029781465.1 Pseudomonadota bacterium | reverse complement strand
CGAAGGACTCGATCTTGGCTCGCGTGGCCGGATGCACGGGCCAGACCAGCGGGCAGTCGCGGCTGACCTGACGCAACGTGGCCAGAGCCTCGCTGAGCGCACTGCGGCTGTCGAGGTTCGCCGGGTGATTCATCACCACCAGACCGTAGCCGTTGCGGTTTTGAAAATAGTCCGGCGGTACCGAAGCCCGGCGCATGGTATCGATCGGTTGGGGCGCCACGGGCAGGATCAACCGCAGGGCGTCAACCAGCAAGTTGCCGACGAACTGGATGCGATCGGCCGGAATACCTTCGCGGGTCAGGGTGTAGTGCGCCCCACGCCCGGTGGTGTAGAGCACGTCGGCAATCTGATCGGTCAGCACGCGGTTGATTTCGTCGGGCATCGACCGATCGAAACTGCGCAAGCCGGCCTCCACATGCATGACCGGCGTGCCGCGCTTGCTCGCGACCAGACTGCAGGCCAGTGCGGAATCGCTGCTGCCCACCACGATCACCGCGCTGGGCCGATATTCCTCGATCAGCGGATCGAAGCGCTTCATGACCTCTGCGGTCTGCACCGCATGCGGGGCAGACTCCACGCCCAGATTGAAGTCCGCCTGGGGCAGACTGAAGTCCGGTGCGGCCACCCCGGTCAGGTTCAGCCCGATCAAGCGACCGGTTTGCACCAGCAAGGCCTGCGGCAGATCGCGACGCGCCGCCAAAGCCCGCAGCAGCGGAATCATCTTGATGTAGTTGGAGCGCCCCCCGACGATGCACAGGATGGGGCCCGGCGCGCCGCGCGCGGGCGGATCGGGGCGGCGCGCGGCGGTCTCGTAGGTGCCGGCATTCGAATCGCCCAGCACCGAGGGCGCCACCGCCGCCGACGACATCGGCTCGACGGCCGCGTCGCTCAGGGGCGGCATCATGGCCGACTCGCCGATCTCGACCCGCAAGTCCTGCGCGGTCTGGCGCACCAGCGTGGCATCGACCTCGGCGTGCCCGCCCAGGAAGGTAGCCAGCAGCACCCGGTTGCACAGGATGTTGATGCGCCGGGGCACGCCGGAGGTCCAGCGGAACACCTCGTCAAAAGCCTCTTCGGCAATCGCCGGGTTGTTGCCCTTCCAGCCCACGTGCTGCAAACGATGCTCGACGTAGGCGCGCGTTTCGGCGCGGTCCATCGGCCCCAGGTGGCACGAGGCAATCACCCGCTGGCGGAATTGCTCCATCGACTTCGACGTCAGGACGGTGCGCAACTCCGGTTGCCCGACCAGGAAGCTTTGCAGCAGCGCCTTGTTGCCGAGCTGGAAGTTCGACAGCATGCGCAGCTCTTCAACCGCCTCACGGCCCAGGTTCTGGGCTTCGTCCACGATCAGCAGCGCACGCCGGTTCTTGGTGGCCAGCAGCGTCAGGAAACCTTCGATGGTGGCGATCAGATCGGCCTTGTGCACTCCGGTCGTCGAGATCCCGAA
>JAKOWQ010000442.1 GCA_029781465.1 Pseudomonadota bacterium | reverse complement strand
CATTCAAACCGGATCCAGATGTAGATCGAGATCGCGATCATCGCGAAGCCGAGCGCCTTCATGCCGGTCTGATAGAGCTCGTCCGAAACCTTGCCCGAAACCGAATCGACCCCATCAACCCGCGCATCGGCATGGGTGGCCTTGATCGCCGCGGTGATCTTGTTCGCCATCGCGTCGGCCAGCCCCGGATCCTTCTCCGCGCCCGCAGGCAGCTTCATCCGGATCGAGACCTGGTTGGGCTGACCGAAGCGCTGGATCGTCGGCTCGCCATAGCCGAGCTTTTCCACCTCGCTGCGCAGCGTAGCAACCGGGGCTTCGGCGCTCTTCTCAAAGGTCACGCGGATCATCTGGCCGCCGATGAAATCAACCCCCAGGTTGAGGCCGTTCATGAACACCATCACCCAGCTGAGCGTTACCAGCACGCCCGAGACCAGGAAAAACGGCACCCGCCACTTGAGGAAGTGGATGTTGGTGTCTTCGGGAACGAGTTTGAGCAGGCGCATGATGGTCGGCCCTTAAATGTTGAGGTCATGCGGCCGCGCCTTGCGCAGCCAGCCGGCGACCCACATGCGGGTCATGGTAACGGCGGTGAACACCGAGGTGATGACGCCGATCACCAGCACCACGGCGAAGCCCTTTACCGGGCCCGAGCCAAAGAAGAACATCAGCGCGGCGGCGATGACATTGGTGATATTGGCATCGAAGATCGCGCGGCTGGCTTCCTTGTAGCCCATCTCCACAGCCTGAACCACGCGGCGCCCGCGTTTGCGTTCCTCGCGAATGCGCTCGTTGATCAGCACGTTGGCATCGACCGCGGCGCCGATGGTCAGCACGAAACCGGCGATGCCCGGCAAGGTCAGCGTGGTGTTGAGCAGCGCCATGACCCCCAGGATCATCAGCACGTTCACCACCAGCGCGAGATCGGCGTAGATTCCGAACCGGCCATAGGTAACAAGGATGAATAGCACCACCGCGAGGGTGCCCACCCCGATCGCGATCAGGCCCTTCTGGATCGAATCCGCACCCAGATCGGGCCCGACCGAGCGTTCTTCCACCACCTTGAGATCGACCGGCAGTGCGCCCGAGCGCAGCGCGATCGCCAGCTGGTTGGCGGTTTCGACCGTGAAATTGCCCGACATCCGCGCG
>JAKOWQ010000024.1 GCA_029781465.1 Pseudomonadota bacterium | reverse complement strand
TGTAGAGATCCTCGACCTTGTCGCCCGAAAGCAGGTAATCGAAGGTCCAGGCGATCGCCATCGGGTTCTTGTAGATATCGTCGGGGTTCATGCTGACCTTCCAGTCCGCCTTGGGTCTGGCCTGGGTATCCACGGTAAGCGTCATCGCACTTCTCCTTCGATTGTCAGGGTTCGCATTACGGGTATTGGCGTTCGGGAATGTGGACGACGAGCCCCTCAAGGGCGTCATCGACGCGCAGCTGGCAGCTCAGCCGGCTGGTCTCGCGGCGGTCCACCGCGTGATCAAGCATCAGCTCTTCCAGCTCCTCAACCGGGGGCAGACGACGGTACCATTCCGGATCGAACCAGACGTGGCAGGTGGCGCAGGCGCAGCACCCGCCGCAATCGGCCTCGATCCCCTTGACGCCGTTGAACAGCGCGCCATCGGCGATCGACAGGCCCGGCCTGACATCGACCTCGCGCGCGTCTCCCGCGGCATCGACATAGGAAATTCTGGTCATTCGGGCGTCCTCTCCGCCTCATTATTTACATCGATGTAAGTTGATGTGGGGCGTGGTCATTGACCTGAATCAAGCCGGGCCATAGCTTGGCTCGCACGGCATCCAGCCGGGCGGAGGTGGGGTGACGGCAACAGGCAGCAATCGGCTCGACGCCTTCGATACCCTGCGCGGGCTGGCCGCGCTGGCGGTGCTTGGGCATCACCTGCGGCTGGGGTTCGATCCGGCGGGAACGATGATCTGGTTCGGCCAGGGTTTCCTCGCGGTCGACCTGTTTTTCCTGCTCAGCGGCTATGTCATGGCCCGCACCTACGAACCGGCCTTTGCCGGCGGGGCCGGGGCGCTTGCGTTCCTGCGCGCGCGGTTCGAACGGCTCTATCCCATGCTGCTGCTGGGCGGGCTGCTGGGGGTGCTGCTGTTCGGCTATTACCGGGCCGATGGCCTGATCGTTCCAGCCAGCCTCGATTGGCCCCGGGCCCTCGCCGGCCAGTTCCTGCTGATCCCGTTTCTCGCCAGCGGGGGGGTGTTCGTGTTCAACAATGTGCAGTGGTCGATCGTCTACGAGCTGATCGCCAACGCGCTTCATGCCCTGGGCTGGAAGGGGCTGCGGGTGCCCTCGCTGCTGCTGATTGCCGCGCTGTCGCTTGCCGCGCTGATGGCGGTGGCTTCATTCGGGGGCAGTCTCAGCCTGGGCTGGTCGCGCGCAACCTTCGCGCTGGGCTTTGCCCGGGTCGGCTTTTCCTACAGCCTCGGCGTGGTGCTGTTCCGCACCGCACCGCACTGGCAACCGCTCCTGCCGCGGGTTCCGGCATGGACGCTGGGTACGGCCAGCGTGGTTCTGCTCGCCTTGCCCGAGCTTCCGCTGGGCAATCCCCTGCTCGGCTGGATCCAGATCGCCACGGTGCTGGCACTGGTGGCGATCGTGATGCTGGCGACAACCGCCCGGGCCAACCACGCCAGCGCGCGCTGGCTGGGAGAGATGAGCTATCCGCTCTACGCGATCCACACCCCGCTGCTGGCGCTGGTCCACGCGCTGATCGCGTGGGGAGGGCTTGAAGGCAGCTGGGCCGGGCGGCTGGCGCTGCTCGCGGGCTGCGCGGGGATCGCAGTGCTGGCCGAGCAGGTGGGGCGCCGGATCGAGCAGCCGCTGATGGCCTGGCGTGCCACCGGCCCGGCGCAGATCGCGCTGCGCGAGGCGCGCGAGCGCTTTCGCGCAGCGCCCTGAAGCGGTTGCGCACCACCGGCCCACCGGCCTAGACTGCCTTGACGCACATCGAGCGGGGGCAGGGATGACGGGCTGGACGATCTGGGGCGGAGCCATGTTACTCTATGGGCTGTTTCGCCTGTGGTACGACAATTGGCGCGGCCCGCTCAGCGCTGCCGAGGTCGATGCCTTCATGGCCGAAGTGAGCGGCCGGTTTTCGGGAGGCAACGATCCAGCCGTGCTGCGCGCCTTCCTTGAGGCGGACGATGGCAAGGAATTTGTCATGCT
>JAKOWQ010000022.1 GCA_029781465.1 Pseudomonadota bacterium | reverse complement strand
TGTAGAGCAGCAGCCCCAGCACCATGACCACGCCCGCGGTGCCGAAACCATAGTGCCAGCCGACCCTTTCGCCCAGCGTGCCCGAGATCAGCGGCGCGATAATCACGCTGACGTTGATCGCAATGTAGAAGATCTGGAACGCCATCGCCCGGCGGTTGTCGTCGGGCTTGTAAAGCTCGCCCACCTGGCTGGCGATATTGCCCTTGAACAGGCCGACGCCGACGATCAGCGAAAGCAGCGCGAACAGGAACATGCCCTCGAAGGCCATCAGGAAATGACCGATCGCCATCACCACCGCGCCTGCCAGCAGGGTCACCCGGCGGCCCAGATAACGGTCCGCGATCAGTCCGCCCGCGATCGGGGTGAGGTAGACCAGGCTGGTATAGTCGCCGAAGATCGCCGAGGCCAACGGCTGGCCTTCCAGCCCGTTGTACAGCGCGCCCTGCGCCCAGGTCAGCCCCAGCACGCCCGCCATGCGATCGGGCACCAGCAGGTACTTGACCATGTAGAGCACCAGCAGGGTCTGCATCGAATAGTAGGAGAACCGCTCGCAACCCTCGACGAAGGCGAGATAGCCCAGGCCCTTGGGATGGCCCAGAAACGCCCGGTCATGGGCGGGGGCTTCGATTTCGGGGGTGGCTTCGGCGACGCTCATGCAGGCTTCCCGTGTGGTTTCTATTGAAACGGGGTGGCTAGCCGCTCTGCCCTAGCGCCGCAACTCCTGATCGAGGAAGGCCGCAACCTCGTCGAGGCTGACATCCCGGGCCAGGAATGCCTCACCGATGCCCTTCATCAGCACGAAGGGCAGGGTGCCCGCGTCCATCTTCTTGTCGTGCAGCATGTGCCGGGTCAGCATATGCCCGTCGCAGTTGAGACCCAGCGCGGAAATCTCGCTGGCCATGCCCACCGCGGCAAAATGCGCGGCGACATGCTCGGCGCTGGCGCGCGGCATCAGGCCGCGATGGGCGGAAAAGCGCGCCGCCAGCACCATGCCCAATGCCACCCCTTCGCCGTGGAGCAGCCGCGCGCCGAACCCGGTCTGCGCCTCGAGCGCGTGGCCGAAGGTGTGCCCCAGGTTGAGCAGTGCGCGCAGCCCGGTGGTTTCGCGCTCATCCTGCTTGACGATCCGCGCCTTGGCCGAAACCGAATGGGCCACGGCATATTCGCGCAGCGCAGCATCGCCATCGAGCAGCGCCTGCCCGTGTTCGTCGCACCAGGCGAAGAAGCCGGCGTCACCCAGCAGGCCGTATTTGACGACCTCTGCATAGCCGGCCTGCAATTCGCGCCGGGGCAAGGTGTCGAGCACGGCAAGGTCGGCCAGTACCAGCGATGGCTGGTGAAATGCACCGACCAGGTTCTTGCCTGCCGCGGTGTTGATCGCAGTCTTTCCGCCCACGCTCGAATCGACCTGCGCCAGAAGGGTGGTGGGCAGCTGGATGAAATGGCACCCGCGCTTGAGCACCGCGGCGGCAAATCCGGTGAGATCGCCGATCACCCCGCCGCCCAGCGCCAGCACATGATCGCCGCGCTCAACCTCTTCGGCCAGCATCCAGTCGACCGTGGCGGCCAGCTGTTCCCAGCTCTTGCTCGCCTCGCCGGGGGGAAGGATCCGCCAGACAGCCTCATGGCCGCCCTGATGCAGCGCGCTTTCAACCACCGCGCCCCAGGCGGCATGAACCTGGCTGTCGGTAACCACCGGCACCCGGCGCTTGCGCAGCCGCCCGCTGCACTGTTCGACCAGACCGGCAAGCAGCCCGGTGCCGATCCGCACCTCATAGGGGGCACCGGCGATATCGACCGGGACTACAGGCATTGCTCGATCCCTTTCAGCACCTTCGCAACCGTGCGCGAATGCGGTCCGTGGCCGCTTTTCACATGGATCGGGGCCTGGGCATAGGCCGGTTCGCGCTCGGCGCGCAGGCGGGTGAGGATTTCGCGCGGATCGCCAGCCTTGAGCAAGGGGCGGTTGTCCTTGCGCCCGACCCGGTCGAGCAGCACCTCGACCTCGGAATCGAGCCACACCGCGATCGCCCGATCGAGGATCAGGGCGCGGGTTTCGGGATTGACGAAGGCGCCGCCGCCGGTGGCAATCACCGCGCGGGTGCCCGGGCCATCGATCAGCCGCGCGATCACCCGGCGCTCGCCGTCGCGGAAATGCTCTTCGCCATAGTGCTCGAAGATTTCGCTGATCGATAGCTGCGCGGCGCGTTCGATCTCCTCGTCCGCATCGACGAAGGGCATGTGCAGGATCTGCGCCAGCCGCCGCCCGACGCTCGACTTGCCGACGCCCATCATTCCCACCAGCACCACCGGACGATCGATACGGCGCGCCAGCGCCTCGATCTGGGCGGGTGAGAGCGACTGTTGATCGAGTTCCATTGCGAGGCTGCCTATAGATGCGCTAACCGGTGGCGCAAGCCTTCGGGCGTATTCGCGATGATGGGGTGCGGTGTGGCATTGAAGTGGCGCAAGGAATGGATGCTCGCCGCGCTTGGGATTCTGGCGCTGGGCGCGCTGCTCGGCTGGGCCTGGGCCGACGGCGGCGAGCGACCGCTGAAGCCGATGGCCGAAGCCGTGGCCTTGCCGGAGCCGGCGCAGTGAAGCGCGGCGCGATTCTTGCCGGCGCGGCGCTGATGGCGCTGACCTCGGCGCTGGCGATCGCGCAGAACGCGCCGGAATCGTTGCTGCCCCCGGGGTTTGACAAGCCCAGGCCCAAGCCCTCCGCCCCTGCGGTCAACAAGACCAGCGGCAATGCCCCGACGGCGGTTTCGACCCCCGTTGTCCAGCCGCTCCCCGGGGCAAGCGGGGCAGTCGCCGCTGTCCCGGCGGGCAAGAAGATCCCCACGCTCGCCGAACTGGAGGCGATGTCGCCCGACGAGCTGGACGAGTTGCTCGGCCTCAAGCCCAAGTACGACATGCCCGCGGCGGCGCGGCGCTCGATGAGCAGGGTTGGCATTCTCGCGGCGGATGAGGGCGGGTTTGTATCCCGGTCCTTCGCGATGCAGGATGCCCGGCTGGTCGAGGCTTCGCTGACCCGCAATTCGGGCCAGCTGGTTTCGCGCTGGGGCCATATCCTGCTGCGCCGGGCGCTGGCCTCGCGGCTCGATGCCCCGGCGGGGGTCAATCCCGCCGATTTCGCCGCCTGGCGCGCCGCGCTGCTGGTGCGGATGGGCGAGGGCGAGGCTGCCCGCGCGCTGGTTCAGGATGTCGATGCCGGAAACTATACCCCGGCGCTGACCCAGGCGGCGCTCGACAGCTATGCTTTCACCGCCGATGTCACCGGGATCTGTCCGGTGGTGCAAGTGGTCGGCGGTACGCGCAAGGATGCCGACTGGCGGGTGCTGCGCGCGGTCTGCGCGGCCTTCCAGGGCGATGAGGCGGGCGGGATCGGCCAGCTTGACCGGTTGGCGCGCGAAGGCGCCTGGCCCAAGGTCGACCTGCTGCTGGCCCAGAAATATGCCGGGGCAGCCGGGGAAGGGCGCCGCGCGGTCAAGATCGAATGGGACGGGGTCAAGGACATGAACCCCTGGCGTTATGCCCTGACCATCGCCGTCGGGCTGACCCCGCCCGAAGCGCTGATGAAGGATGCGCCGCGCCGCTACGCGCTGATCAATGCGACGGCCCCGATGCTGGGGCTGGAAGCGCGCGCGACCGGAGCGGACCGCGCCGCTGCGACCGGGATCCTGTCGAGCGCGGCGATGGTCGATCTCTACGGCCAGATCTATGGCCGCGACGATATTACCGGCCAGTGGGCCACCTACGCAGGCGATCTTCGCGCTGCCTATGCCGGTGGCGCCGCCGCTGACCGGATGGCCGCGATCCGCCGGTTGTGGGATGGCGGTACCGACCCGGAAACGCGCTATTCGCGCCAGGTGCTGACGGCCTATGCCGCCGCGCGGCTGCCCGCCGAGAGTGGTTTTTCCAAGGATGCGCCGGAACTGGTCGCCTCGATGCTTGCCGCGGGCCTCGATCAGAACGCCTTGCGCTGGGGCGCCGTGGCCGAAAAGGGCGGGATCGCCTGGGGAATGCTGGCGCTGGCGGCACCGCAGCGCAGCGGGATGGTCGACAGCGGCACGCTCAATTCGTTCTATGGCAACGATGACAGCGAATCCTACCGCAAGTCGCGCTTCCTGCTGGCGGGCCTCGCCGCGCTGGGCCGGATCGACGATGCGACCGCCGGGGAGTTCGCCGGTCGGCTGGGGGTGGACCTGGGCCGCCAGACCCACTGGACGCGGCTGATCGATCAGGCGGCGGCGGTCAACAACCAGGCGCTGGTGGCGGTTCTGGTCGGCCTGGGAATGCAGGGTGACGGCTGGGACAAGATGACCGCGCTGCACCTCTACCACATCGTCGGCGCGCTCAACCGCGTCGGGCTGGGCGCCGAAGCGCGGATGATTGCTGCCGAAGCCGTGGCAAGAGGCTGATATTTCAAGGGAAATTGACGATTTCCTGACCATGCTCGCCGCCGAGCGGGGTGCCGCGGTAAACACCCTTGCGGCCTACCGGCGCGATCTTGAGGGGGCCGAGGAGGCTATCGGTCCGCTGATCGCGGCACAGGCGGAAGATCTTGCCTCGCTGGGTGAGGCCTGGGCGGGGCTCGCGGCGTCGAGCCTGGCGCGAAAATGCTCCGCACTGCGCCAGTTCTTCGGCTTTCTGGTCGATGAGGGACTGCGCGGGGACGATCCCTCGCCGGCCTTGCCGCGCCCGCGCAGCCGCCGCCCCTTGCCGCGTCTGCTCGGCCACGGCGAGATTGAGGCGCTGTTCGCGCGCGCCGAGGACGAGGCAGGCAGCGATCGGGCCGAGGCAGTGCGGCTGCTGGTGCTGCTTGAACTGCTCTATGGATCGGGCCTCAGGGCTACCGAACTGGTCTCGCTGCCGCTGGCGGCGGTGCCGCGCGATGCGCCGTTCCTCAATGTCACCGGCAAGGGCGGGCAGCAACGCATGGTTCCGGTGAGCACCCGGGCCCGCGCGGCGCTGTCGCGCTGGATGGCGCTGCGGCCGGAAGGCGGGCGCCACCTGTTTCCTTCAACCGGGCGCCAGGGGCACCTGAGCCGGGTGCGGCTGTTCCAGTTGCTGCGCGCGCTCGCGGCGCGGGCCGGGATCGATCCCGAAAAGGTCAGTCCGCACGTGCTGCGTCACGCCTTCGCTACCCATCTGCTCGAGGGCGGGGCCGACCTGCGCGTGCTCCAGACCCTGCTGGGCCATGCCGACATTTCCACCACCCAGATCTATACCCACGTCGATTCCG
>JAKOWQ010000435.1 GCA_029781465.1 Pseudomonadota bacterium | reverse complement strand
CGATCCGCCTTGCCCCTGAGGGATTGGCCGGAACGTAATGCGGGCACCGGGTGACGGCTACCCCATCCTCCTGGGCCGTGCTCCAGCCGCCACCGGCAAATCCGGGGTAGGTTCGCCACTGCGGGTAATAGGGTTTGCCGACCACGGCCTCGACACGGTGCCCGCGGGCGGCCAGGGCTTGGGCCAGGCCCTGCGAATAAGGCCCGATACCGACCGGTTCGGGCGCGTAGTTGAGCCCGACGAACAGGATATTGGCCCGATTCACCGGGCTAGCCAACGGTTCAACCGGGCCAGCTGGCGCGACTGGCGGCGGACATCCGCGCGGAAAAGATCACCCATCGTACGCCCCAATCTGTTTGCCGCCCACCTGAGATAGCCCCCTTCGGCCGCGCTGTCGCGGTGATGCACATGCCCTTCCCCGGCGGAGACGCGGCGGGTGATGCGCGGCCAGAGGTTCGCCAATCCGCCGGTCAGCCCGGAGGCCGCGAAGGAGGCGCTGGACCGGGTGTCGAGATCCTGCAGCAAAAGCTCCTGCGCGGTTGCAAGCAGTTCGGGCGGGGTGGGCGGAACCGGAGCCTTGCCCAGATCGATAGCGGCGGTCACCCGATACCGGGCAACCAGTTCGAGTACCAGACGCCCCCCTTCCGCCCAGCCCGCGGCCATGGCCCGGCTCCAGAATGCGTCCCAGTCAAAAGCGCCGCTGGCGAGCAGGAAATCGACATCGGACAGCAGCAGTGGCCCGCAATCGAGCCGGTGGCTGTAGAGCGCATGGATCACCAGATGAGCGAGCATATCCTCGGTGCTCGGGTGGAGCACGCCATCGTCGCCGCGCGAGGCGCGCGCGAACAGGCCCGCATCGTCGGGCGGTGGATTGAAATATTCGAGCCGACCCTCGGGGAACCAGGCGTGCAGATGCAACTCGATCGGTGTGCCGCGCGGGGCGATCAGCGGCGGTGGGCTCTTGTCAACCTCAAGCAACTGCGCGAGCGGCAGATCGGGCGCCTCGGAAGGGCGATAACCGGCCGCGCAGAGCAGATTCCAGCCATCGATGAAACGGGATTCGGGCAACAGCAGATCGATGTCGCGCAGCGGGCGCTGCGCGGGCTCAGGATAGGCATGCCAGGCCAGCCACCCGCCCTTGAGCACAAGTGGATCGATTCCTCCGGCCTGCAACAGACGCGCCGTCTCGCCAAGTTCTGCGCGCTGGACCAGGGCTATCATCGCGTTGCCGCGGTGCACCGCTTGCCAGCCCGCGCGGAGTGGGGCGGGTATCGCCTGATTGTCGCGGTGCCTGGCGTGCAAGATTCCTTGAAGGCGGTGAGCGGCGGCGAGCGAATCCAGCGCCTGCCAGTCCCCGGCGCCAAGTTCCTTCAGCGGCGCCTCGTCCCCGGTCCCGACCAGAGCGAGCAACAAGCGGCAGAGCTCCGGGCGGTCCATCGCCGGGGGACGGATCAGTTGCCGTGCTTGGGAACCGAAAAAGTCCCCGAAACGCGTCCGCCCTTGGACGAGCCGACCGGGGCGCCAACCGCCGAAGAGCCGCCGCCCGCTCGTCCGTCGACGCTGGCAATGCCCGAAGCGAGATCGATCACCAACCGTCCCCCGTTGAGCGTATCGCCGCCCCGGTTAAGGGCAACGTTGCCAACAAGAGTGATGATCCGGCGATTGAAATCGTAGATCGCCACGTCCCCGCGCGCGCTCTCGTTGCCGCGGGTGACATGAACCCCGCCGGTCGCATCGATGCGCTGGATTTTGAGTTCCCCGGCATCGGTGTAGGCCACCGTCGTCCGCGCCGCCTGAAGCCGAAGACCTCCCTGCGAAATATCGACATTGCCCGAAAGCACCACGCGGTTGGCCTTGTCCTGCAATTCGATCCGGTCGGCGGCGTAGTTCACCGGCGCGTCCGAATTGTGCCCGGCAATCGCCTGGGCGCCGGTTTGCGAGATCGAGATCAGCGCGGCGCTGCCCAGTGCAAAGCCGGCGAGCAGCGACTTGAACGCGGTGCGGGGAATCGACTGTATGGCCATCACGGCATCCTGAGCTTGCCCGGCGCCATCTGCAACCGGGCGTTTCCATCGAGGGTTATGGTGCGCTCGCCAAGATCGGCAAGGATCCGGTTTGCACTGAAGGTTCCGGCCGGGATTGCCCCGGTAACTCCCCCCGAACCGATCACCTGCCGGTCCCTGAGGTTGATCGAAACGTGGCTGGTGGTCATGCGATAACCATCAGCCGCGGTGAATTGCACCGGTCCGGAAACGTCAACCAGCTCGCGGTCGTAGTCATAGGTGCCGCCCTTGGCGGTAAGTTCGGCGGGGCCGTCGGCCAGCCGGATCCGCGCCGCCAGATCCTCCATCCGCACCAGCGGATCGGCCGTCGAAACCTGCGCGGCATTGCCAGCGGTAACGGTGAAGGGGCGGCCCTGGCTGTCGATCCCGCGGTACATCGCACCCGAAACCCGCACCCGCTCGGTAGTGATCGCCACCTTGTTGCGATCGAGCAGGAAGCTTACCTCCCCGCGCGGGAACAGCGGTCCGACGATCATCGCCGCAGCGACCACTCCCACCGCACCGGGCAACCATTTTGCCAGCACCGCAACCATCCGGTCATGCGATCCCCCCGGCGCAGCCCACAGACGGCGCTTGTCGCGGATCAGGTCGGCGGCTTGGGTCATCGCGGTTCCGCCTCAGGCCTCGTGGCTGAAGATGTCTTTTTCGGCCCAGCCGGCCAGATCGAGCCGTGCGCGCATGGGCAGGAAATCGAAGCAGGCCTGGGCCAGCTCGGTGCGCCCCTCGCGCTGCAGTCGCTCGACCAAAACCGCGTGCATGGCGTGGAGATAGCGCACGTCGGAGGCGGCATATTCCAGCTGCGCCTCGCTCAGCACCGCGCCGCCCCAGTCGCTCGATTGCTGCTGCTTCGACAGTTCCTTGCCCAGCAGTTCACGCACCAGATCCTTGAGGCCATGCCGGTCGGTATAGGTGCGCACCAGCTTGCTGGCGATCTTGGTGCAGAACACCGGCGCAGCGGTGACGCCCAGGTAGTGTTCGATCGCAGCCAGATCGAACCGGGCGAAATGGTAGAGTTTAAGGCGACCTGGATCGGACAGAACGGCCTTGAGGTTGGGTGCAGCATAGTCCGAACCCGGGCGAAAGCGCACCAGGTGCTCGTCGCCGCGTCCGTCGGAAATCTGCACCACGCACAGCCGGTCGCGCGCGGTCTGCAGACCCATGGTTTCGGTATCGACCGCCAGCGGGCCATCGCCGAGCACGCCCGCGGGGAGATCTTCTTCGTGGAGATAGACAGCCATATCGGCAAAGTGCTTAGGCTTATCGCGCCCCAAGGGAAAGTCCCTCAGTTGCGAGTGGAGCAAGATGGCAAGCGAGGATACGGTACCCGATTCCTGGCGCGAGGTTCTCGCCCCCGTCCTCGCCAGCGCGGAGGCGCGGCGGCTGGGCGGTTTCCTCAAGGCCGAGGAAGCGGCGGGCAAGCGCATCTATCCGCCGCGCGGAACCCGTCTGGCGGCGCTCGCGCTGACCCCGCTTGACCGGGTCAGGGTGGTGATCCTCGGACAGGATCCCTATCACGGGCCGGGGCAGGCGCACGGGCTCAGCTTTTCGGTGCAGAAGGGGGTGCGGGTGCCCCCCAGCCTGGTCAACATCTACAAGGAGCTGCACGCCGATCTTGGCCTGCCGATCCCCGATCACGGCAACCTGACCCATTGGGCCGAGCAGGGCGTGTTGCTGCTCAATGCCTCGCTGACGGTGGAAGACGGCCAGCCCGCGAGCCATTCGAAGCTTGGTTGGGAGGTGATCACCGATGCGGTGGTGGCGGCGGTCGCGGCCAAGCCGGAGCCCTGCGTTTTCCTGCTCTGGGGCAGCCACGCCCGGCGCAAGGCCGAACGCGTGCCCGGGCTGATCGGCGGACACCATCTGGTCCTCACAGCCCCGCACCCCAGCCCGCTTTCGGCGCATTCGGGCTGGTTCGGGTGCCGCCACTTCAGCAAGGCCAATGCCTTTCTCGAGGCCAAGGGGCGCGGCGCGGTGGACTGGCAGGTTTAGAGCGGTTTCCACCAATTCTGGTTCACCATGATTGCGTCAGAATGGGTGGAAACCTCTTTAGCCCAGCCGCCTGAGTATCGCATCCGCCAGAAGCCGTCCGAAATCCGGGCCTTGCAGCGGGTAGAGGTAGGGTTCGATCAGCTCGGCCTCGATCACCGCCAGTTCGCCGCCGGGCAGGCGGACCATGTCGATCCGGGCGTAGAGCGGCGCCTCTGCGAAAGGCAGCATGGCCATGATCGCCTCGGCGGCCTGGCGATCGGCGGGTTCCGGATCGACCGCCACTTCGATCCCGCCATAGAGCGACTGGATGCGATAGTCGCCGCCGGTCGCCCGCTTGATCAGGCCGTGGCTGAACCGGCCGTCGACGAAGATGAACGAGTGTTCGCCCTCGCTCTGGATCGCGGGAAGAAAGGGCTGGATCATTGCCGGCTGGTCGATCCGCCAGCCGGGCGGCGGCGGGCCTTCGCGGCTGAAGCTGTCCTGCCCCACGGCCCCTGCGCCAACCCGGCGCTTCACCACCACCCGCTCGCAGCCGAAATGGTCGAACGCGGCGAGCAGGTCTTGCGGCCCGGCGCTTTCGGGCCACAGCGTCGGGATCGAGGCCGCGCCGCGCTGCTCGAGCTCGCGCAGATAGAGTTTGTCCGAATTCCAGCGGATCACCGCGACGGGATTGCACACCGTCACCCCCGCTGCGGCGAGAGCCTCGAGCCGGGCAAGGAATTCGTCCTTGGCCTCGGTGTAGTCCCAAGGCGTGCCGAGATAGGCGAGGTCGAAGCCGGTCAACTGGTCCAGCGGCGATCGCCAGTCGATGTCCCGAACCTCGCCCCGCGCGCCAAGCCCCTCACGCAGCGCCGCAAGCAACAAGTCATGCTCAAAGGCATCGGCGCGGCGCGTGGGCGATCCAGGCAAGGTGTCGGGGCAGGCGAGAAAGGCGATTCTGGGCATTGGCGGCCCCTAGGCGCCCCGGGCCCGTGGTGCAACTTGAGCCGCGCCGCGCGGCGTGGTCTAAGACGCGCGATGATGCGGGTGATCCTTCCCTATGGCGCGGCACTGGCGGCGCTGGCGCTGCTGGTCGAATGGATGGACTGGCACAATGCCACGCGCGCCTGGTCAACTTCGCTCTATGTGGTCTGTGTGGCGCTGCTGTTTGCCGGGCTGGGGATCTGGCTTGGCAACCGGCTGACCCCGCGTCCGGCGATCGGCCCGTTCGAACGCAATCAGCGGGCGATTGCGGCGCTGGGGATGAGCCCGCGAGAGGTCGAGGTGCTCGATCAGCTCGCCGCCGGATACGCCAACAAGGTGATCGCACGGCGCCTCGGCATTTCTCCCAACACGGTCAAGACCCACATCGCCCGGCTGTTCGAAAAGCTAGAGGTGCAGAGCCGCACTCAGGCGATCGCGCGAGCCCGCCTGCTGGGGTTGCTGCCGTAATTCCGGGTGAGCGGGCCCCGATCACCCATCCGGGTGATGGCGCAGATGCCGGCCCGGCACTATCGAAGCACCAGCATTCGGGAGAATAGCGATGCAACGGATCATCCTTGTCTACGGCGCAATCGCCGGAACGATCGAAATGGTGCTGCTGGTTACGGTCATGCTGTTTGGCGTACACGGCGGCACGCTCGGCATGGTGCTGGGCTATCTGTCGATGCTGATCGCGCTCAGCCTGGTTTTCGCGGGCGTCAAGAAATACCGCGACGAGCATCTGGGCGGCGTGATCGGGCTGGGCCGGGCCTTCCTGGTCGGGCTTGGGATCGCGGGAATCGCCGCGCTGTTCTATGTGCTGGGATGGGAAATCTACATGTGGGCGACCGATTACACCTTCGCCCAGCGCTATGTCGAAGTGGCGATGAACGCCCAACGCGAAAAGGGCGCCAGCCCGGCGGAGCTGGCGGCATTGCACAAGCAGCTGCAAGACTTCGTCGATCTCTATGCCAACCCGCTGGCGCGCATGGCGATGACGCTGAGCGAGATTGCCCCGGTTGCGCTGATCGTGCCGCTGCTGAGCGCCCTGTTGCTCAGCAGGCCCAGCTTCATGCCGCCGCGCAAATAGTTCAGCGCGGCAGCTCGCTTGCCCCCATCAGCGCCAGATCGACCGCACGGGCGGCCTGGCGGCCTTCGCGGATCGCCCAGACCACCAGCGATTGTCCGCGGCGCATGTCGCCACAGGCAAAGATCTGCGGATCGCTGGTGCGATAGCTGAAGGTATCGGCAAAGACGTTGCCGCGCGCGTCAAGTTCCACCCCGGCCTGATCGAGCAGACCCTGCTTGCGCGGGCCAAGGAAGCCCATCGCCAGGAAGATCAGGTCGGCCTTGAGCGTGAACTCGCTGCCGGGCACTTCCTGCATCTTGCCGCCGACCCATTCGACGCGGACGCAGTCAAGGCCCGTCACCTGCCCACCCTGTCCGACCACGCGCTTGGTCAGGATAGCCCAGTCGCGCTCGCATCCTTCGTCGTGGCTGGTGGAGGTGCGCAGCTTCATCGGCCAGTTGGGCCAGGTCAGCGCCTTGTCCTCGTGTTCCGGAGGCTTGGGCATGATCTCGATCTGGGTGACCGAGGCCGCGCCCTGACGGATCGAGGTGCCGACGCAGTCGCTGCCGGTATCGCCGCCGCCGATCACCACCACATGCTTGCCGGTGGCGAGCAGCGAGCCGCGCGGCGCGGCGCGCACCTCCTCGTCTCCGGCGTTGCGCTTGTTCTGCTGGGTCAGGAATTCCATCGCATAACGCACCCCCGGCAGCTCGAAGCCGGGGATTTCGAGCGGGCGCGGATCTTCCGCGCCGCCCGACAGAACGATCGCGTCGAAGTTTTCCTTGAGTGAACCAACCGATACGGTTACACCAATTTCCGTTGAAGTGCGGAATTGGACGCCTTCGGCCTCCATCTGCACGATCCGCCGGTTGATCAGGTGCTTTTCCAGCTTGAAGTCGGGAATGCCATAGCGCAGCAGCCCGCCCACCCGATCGTTCTTCTCGAACAGGGTCACCGAATGCCCGGCGCGGGCGAGTTGCTGGGCCGCGGCCATTCCCGCCGGGCCCGAACCGACCACCGCCACGCTCTTGCCGGTGCGCTTTTCGGGCACTTGCGGCACGATCCAGCCCTGGTCCCACCCCTTGTCGACGATCGCGCATTCGATGCTCTTGATCGTCACCGGCTGGTCGACGATGTTGAGCGTGCAGCTCGCCTCGCACGGAGCCGGGCAGATCCGCCCGGTGAATTCGGGGAAATTGTTGGTCGAGTGCAGCACTTCGAGTGCCGCCTGCCAGTTCCCCTCATAGGCCAGGTGGTTCCAGTCCGGGATGATGTTGTTCACCGGACAGCCGTTGTGGCAATAGGGGATGCCGCAGTTCATGCAGCGGCTGGCCTGCGCGCGCAGATCGGCCTCGGCATGGGGGACGACGAATTCGTGGTAGTGCTTCACCCGCTCGGCAGCCGGGGCATAGCCACGGTCGCTGCGATCGAGTTCGAGAAAGCCGGTTTCCTTGCCCATGTGTCTTTACTCCGCGGCCACCGAGGCGGCTTCAAGCCGCTCGGCCTCGAGTTGCTGCAGTGCCTTGGCGTA
>JAKOWQ010000434.1 GCA_029781465.1 Pseudomonadota bacterium | reverse complement strand
AAGGGCAAGCAGGGCCGCTTCCGCCAGAACCTGCTCGGCAAGCGCGTCGACTATTCGGGCCGTTCGGTGATCGTCACCGGGCCGGAACTCAAGCTGCACCAGTGCGGCCTGCCCAAGAAGATGGCGCTCGAGCTGTTCAAGCCGTTCATCTACGCCCGGCTGGATGCCAAGGGTCTTTCGATGACCCTCAAGCAGGCCAAGAAGTGGGTCGAGAAGGAGCGCAAGGAAGTCTGGGACATCCTCGACGAGGTGATCCGCGAGCATCCGGTGCTGCTGAACCGCGCGCCGACGCTCCACCGTCTGGGCATCCAGGCCTTCGAACCCGTGCTGATCGAGGGCAAGGCGATCCAGCTTCACCCGCTGGTCTGCTCGGCCTTCAACGCCGACTTCGACGGTGACCAGATGGCCGTCCACGTGCCGCTTTCGCTGGAAGCCCAGCTCGAAGCGCGCGTGCTGATGATGTCGACCAACAACATCCTCTCGCCCGCCAACGGCAAGCCGATCATCGTGCCTTCGCAGGACATGGTGCTGGGGCTCTACTACCTGTCGATGGACCGCAAGGGCGAACCGGGCGAAGGCATGATCCTGGCCGACATGGCCGAAGTGCACCAGGCGCTCGACGCCGGGGCGGTCACCCTGCACACCAAGGTTACCGCACGCGTACCGCAGACCGACGAGAGCGGCGCGCAGTACATGAAGCGCTTCGAGACCACCCCGGGCCGCATGCTGATCGGCGAATGCCTGCCCAAGAGCCACAAGGTGCCCTTCGAGACGGTCAACCGCCTGCTCACCAAGAAGGACATCGGCGACGTGATCGATGAGGTCTATCGCCACACCGGCCAGAAGGACACGGTGCTGTTCGCCGACGCGATCATGGCGCTGGGCTTCCGCAACGCCTTCAAGGCGGGGATCAGCTTCGGCAAGGATGACATGATCATCCCCGACAGCAAGGAAGAGCTGGTCGCCTCGACCAAGGAACTGGTGGCCGATTACGAGCAGCAGTACCAGGACGGTCTGATCACCCAGCAGGAAAAGTACAACAAGGTGATCGACGCCTGGAGCCGCTGCGGCGACCAGGTGGCCAACGCCATGATGGACGAGATCAAGGCCACCCCGGTGGACGAGAACGGCCGCGAAAAGCCGGTCAACTCGATCTACATGATGTCGCACTCCGGTGCGCGCGGTTCCCCGACCCAGATGAAGCAGCTGGCGGGGATGCGCGGGCTGATGGCCAAGCCCTCGGGCGAGATCATCGAGACCCCGATCATCTCGAACTTCAAGGAAGGCCTGACCGTCCTTGAATACTTCAACTCCACCCACGGCGCCCGCAAGGGCCTGGCCGACACCGCGCTCAAGACGGCGAACTCGGGCTACCTGACCCGCCGTCTGGTCGACGTGTCGCAGGACTGCGTGGTGGTGATCGACGATTGCGGTACCGAACGGGCGCTGGAAATGCGCGCGATCGTCCAGGGCGGTTCGGTCATCGCTTCGCTGGCCGAGCGCATCCTGGGCCGCACCCTGGCCGAAGACATCGCCAACAAGGACGGCAGCGTGCTGGTCGCCAAGGGCACCCTGCTCGACGAGCCGACCGTGGCGAAGATCGAGGCCGCCGGCGTCCAGGCCGCGCGGATCCGCTCACCGCTGATCTGCGAGGCCGAACAGGGCGTCTGCGCAACCTGCTACGGGCGCGATCTGGCTCGCGGCACCCCGGTCAACATCGGTGAGGCGGTCGGCGTGATCGCCGCGCAGTCGATCGGTGAGCCGGGCACCCAGCTGACCATGCGTACCTTCCACATCGGCGGGGCGGCGCAGGTCAACGAGCAGTCGCACCTCGAATCGATCTGCGACGGCACGGTGCAGTACCGCGACATCCCGACCATCACCGACAAGCGCGGCCGGCGCCTGTCGCTCGCCCGCAACGGCGAGGTGCTGGTGATCGACAGCGAAGGGCGTGAGCGCGCGATCCACCGCGTGCCCTACGGCACCCATCTGCTGCATCAGGACGGCGCGATCATCAACGAAGGCGATCGCCTGGCCGAGTGGGACCCCTTCACCCTGCCGATCATCACCGAAACCTCGGGCGTGGTGAAGTACCAGGACCTGGTCGAAGGCCGCACGATGGAAGAGCGCGCCGACGAAGCCACCGGCATGACCAGCCGCGTGGTGACCGAAAACCGCGCCACCAGCCGCTCCAAGAAGGAAGACCTGCGTCCGCGCCTGACCCTGCTCGACGAAGGTTCGGCCGAGGCCGCGCGCTACATGCTGGCGCCGGGCACCACCCTCTCGGTCGAGGACGGGCAGGCGGTCGAGGCCGGTGACGTGCTGGCCCGCGCCAGCCGCGAAGCCGCCAAGACCCGCGACATCACCGGCGGTCTGCCGCGCGTCGCCGAACTGTTCGAGGCGCGCAAGCCCAAGGACAACGCGATCATCGCCAAGGTTTCGGGCCGCGTCGAATTCGTGCGCGACTACAAGGCCAAGCGCAAGATCGCGATCATCCCGGAAGAGGGCGATCCGGTGGAATACCTGATCCCCAAGGCCAAGGTAATCGACGTCCAGGAAGGCGACTGGGTCAAGAAGGGCGACAACCTGATTTCCGGTTCGCCCGATCCGCACGACATCCTCGAAGTGCTCGGGGTTGAGGCTCTGGCCGAATACCTCGTCGCGGAAATCCAGGAAGTCTACCGCTTGCAGGGCGTGAAGATCAACGACAAGCACATCGAGGTGATCGTTCGCCAGATGCTGCAGAAGGTCGAGATCACCGACGGTGGGGACACCACCCTGCTGGCCGGCGAACAGGTCGACCGCGAGGAAATGGACGAATACAACGCCAAGCTGGCCCCGGGGCAGAAGCCTGCGGAAGGCAAGCCGGTCCTGCTTGGCATCACCAAGGCGTCGCTCCAGACCCGCTCGTTCATCTCCGCCGCTTCGTTCCAGGAGACCACCCGCGTGCTGACGCAGGCGGCGGTCGAAGGCAAGCGCGACAGCCTGATCGGGCTCAAGGAAAACGTCATCGTCGGCCGTCTGATCCCGGCAGGCACCGGAGCGGGCATGAACCGCCTGCGCGTGGCGGCATCGAGCCGTGACGCCGCGCTGCGTGCCAGCTACCGTGCGCTGCAAGAGCACCTGATCGCCCCGCAGACCGCCGCCGAAGAGCACGCCGCCGAGCTGGCCCAGGGCCCCGAAGCGGCGATCGGCGACGATCCGTTGGCGATGGTCGAAGGCGAAACCCACGGGCTGGACGCCGATGCGGGTGAATACCTCAACCCGGAGGCTGCCGAGGGCGAGGAATAAGCCTCAGCCAACCGCGAGGGACAACGAAGACCCCGCCGGAGCGATCCGGCGGGGTTTTTCGTACACTGCGGGTGGAACTGCCCCGTCAGGCGCTCTTCGCACTTGACCGCCTGGCTGCGAATATCCCTCCATTCGTCAAGCCAATAGGTCAATATTGAAATATCTATTACTTGGCGCGTTTTTCCAATTTCTGAAAGTCGACTCGATTTAGCCTGTTCTGGATGCCGAACTTGCCAGCTGCAAGAATGTGGCATTGTGACAGTGCTGTAACAACGCCTGCCTTGCGAGCGCTTCGTGGGGCGATGTTGCTTGTCCAGATCAGGGGAAAATCCAAATGACCATGTGTGCCGAAACCTCCGCCCACCGCGCCACCGAAGTTCGCGGACGGCGCGCCGCGCTGCTGGCTGCTTTGCTGGCAACCTGCGCGGCCACCCCGGCACTCGCCGACTCGGTCGGCACGCTGGACAATCCGGGGTTCGAAACCGGCGATGCCACGGGTTGGACCACCTGCGGAGGCAAGTGGTACAGCGGCACCTGGCCGGTTCCCGAATCCGAATGCAGCGGTTCGGCCACGCTCGCCACGATCATGAATGCGGGCACCACCGATCCGATCACCGGCGAACAGACCGTGTTTGCCGGCAACTATGCGCTGCGGCTCAACAATTCCTCGGGCGGCAACGATATCACCGGCCTGTCGCAGACAGTCACCAATTACACCGGCAACAAGCTCTATTATGCCTGGAACGCGGTGCTCGAACCTTCGCACGGTGAGAACGACAGCCCCTCGTTCATCATCAAGGTGGTCGACCAGACCACCAACACGGTGCTCACCAACATCGCCTACAGCGCCTATACCGCGCAGAATTCGACGATCTTCCGCCCCGCGGGCTACTTTGTCACCACCGACTGGAAGGTTGAGGACATCGATACGACCAGCGGGCATGACTACAAGCTCGTGTTCATGGCGGTCGACTGTTACTGGGGCGGCCACGCCGGCTATGTCTATGTTGACGGGTTCGGCAACGCGATCCCCCTGGCCAACGGCAATGTGAACTTCGATCCCAGCACCGACGTGGTCAAGGGATCGACGATCCTGATCCCGATCGGGGGCGGTATCCCCGATATCGACACGGCCAAGGCATTCTACACCACCACCGAACTGGGCGCGAACCAGGTCAATCCCAATTTCGTCGGCGGCACGCTCAAGGTCGATACGGCTGGGCCGATCGCGACCAATTTCACGATCCAGAGCCAGGGCGGCTCGATCGATACCGATGGCAACACCATTGCCTTTACTGGCCAGTTCAGCGGCACCGGCGGGATGACCAAGCTGGGTCTGGGCACGCTGATCTTTGGCGGGATCAACACCATCGACGGCCCGGTACTGGTCAATGCCGGCACGCTTAAGGTCAATGCCGCGCTTTCGACGATCGGCGTCACGGTCAACAGCGGCGGTACGCTTTCGGGTGTGGGTCCGGTGATCGGCAACATCAGCGTCGCCTCGGGCGGCACTCTGGCGCCGGGCGATACGATCGGCACACTTTCGGTCGGGGCGGCGAATGTCATCCTTGCCAGCGGGTCGAACTTCGCGATCGATATCGACGGGCGCAACTATGTCGCGACCGGCGGCGCGGGCACCTATGACCGGCTGGCGATGTCGATCGGCTCGCCCTTCACCGCTGGCGGCACGCTGCGTCCGGTGCTGCGCGGGATCACCGGGGGCAACAACAACTTTACCCCGGTGCTGGGTGACAGGTTCACCATCGTCACCGCCGATGCGGTGTCGGGGCAGTTCGCCTCGGTCGTCCAGCCGGCCAGCGGCATGGGGACCAACCAGCGCTTCGATGTGCTCTACAACACCAAGAACGTGCAGCTGGTGGTAACCCCGGGCAGCTTTGCCACGCTGGGCAGTGCCAGCGGTTGGAAGCTCAACGGGATCGCGGCGGCGGCCGGCCTCGATCCGGTCCGTCCGGCAGCGGGCACCCGCAGCGGCAACCTGCAGTCGCTGTTCAACGGCCTCTACGGGATGGACGCCGCGCAATACGGCACCGCATTCCAGCAGATGTCGGGTGAAATGCATGCCCACAACATGCTGCTGGCCAACACCACCGCGCGCGAGACCACGCAAAGCGTGCTCGACGCGGCAGCGCTGGGGATCGGCGATTGCGCCGCCGACACCGATCGCAAGGCCAGCGGCGAGCAGCGCCAGGACAGCTGCGACGATGGCCGCAACCGTCCGGCGATCTGGACCCGGATCGCGGCCCAGCATCTCAAGGTGGGCGACACTCCGGCTTCGGAAGGCTTCAAGGCCGATCGCTATGGATTCGTCGCCGGGATCCACGTGCTCAACAAGCCCGGGGTCCGGCTGGGGATCGGCGGCGGCTATGCCGAAACCGATGCCAATTCGGTCGCTGGTTCGACCTCCAGGCTCAGCGAAGGATCGCTGTTCGTCTATGGCGCCAAGGATGTGGGTCCGCTGCGGATCGGCGCGATGGCCGGCTGGAGCACCACCGAAACCCGCACCGCCCGTGCGATGACCCTGCTTTCGGGCAATTCGGTGGCGCACAGCAGCTACAACATGGAAACGTTCTATGGTTCGCTCGAGGCGCGGCTGACCTTGCCGCTGGGCAGCCGCGGCACGATCCAGCCGGTGGCGGGCCTTTCGTTCGCCAACACCTCGGCCGACGCGGTTCAGGAGAGCGCCCCCGACGTCAACACCGCGCTGAGCCTCGCCAAGGGTGAGTGGAACACCGCGCACACCAAGCTGGGCGCCGAGGCCAACTTCCGCATCAAGGGCAAGCTCGACGCGGGCGTGTTCGGCAACTGGCTGCACCGGCTGAGCGGCGACAGCGCGGCGCTGCGCGGTGTCGGGCTGGGCAATGCCGTCTGGACCGTGCAGAGCGACGGCACCAGCGACGATGCCTTCGAATACGGCGCGGCGCTGACCGCCAAGGTCAGCCCGGCGACGACGGTGCGGCTCGAATACCGCGGCCTGCGCGACGGCGACCTTTCGAGCGACCGCGCCTCACTGGGTGTGGCTGTCGCCTTCTGAGGCAAGCGTCACTACAAACAGCGGCCGCAAGCGTTCCGGCGCTTGCGGCCGTTGCCGTCAGGCGTAGGCCATCCGTTCCAGCGCGCCGAAGCAAGCGAGCGCACCGGCATCGCCGAAGGGCGAAAGCTGACTCATGAACACACCGCCAAGGCCCTTGGCCGGATCGATCCAGTAGTAGGAATTGAAAATCCCCGCCCAGGCGAGGCTGCCCGCCGAACGCCCGTTGGGGCCGGGTTCGGGGTTGGTCAGAAAGCCGAGGGTCCAGCCGGTGTGCTGATCGGGGAAAGTATCGTAGGGCTGGGCCAGATTGGGCATGGCGCTGCCCATGTATCCGGCGCGCAGCGCGCCGGTCTGGTTGCGGCACATCTCGGCCACGGTTTCCGGGCGCAGCACGCGCTGCCCGTCAAGCTCGCCCCCGCGCAGCATCGCGCGCACGAAGCGGGCATAGTCGGGCGCGGTTCCGGTCAATCCGCCGCCGCCCATGTCGAACTCGCCCCCGCCGAGGAACATCGGTTGGACCTTGAGCTTTCCCTCGCCGTCGCGGACATGGACCTGCGCCGCGCCTTCGGGCAGGGTCTGGTGAAACCCGGTCGCGGTCATCCCCAGCGGGGCAAAGACATGCTCGGCCATGTAATCGCCCAGTCGCTGCCCGGTCACCGCCTCGACCGCCAGGCCCGCCCAGTCGATCGCCACCGAATATTCCCAGCGCTCGCCCGGATCGAACATCAGCGGCATCCGCAGCGAGGCGATCGAGCCGGGCGCGGGCATCCCCACCGCGCCGAAATATTGCAGCACCTCGGGATGGATGAAGAAATAGCCCAGCCCTGCGGTGTGGGTCAGCAGGTGGCGCAGGGTGATCGGACGCGCCGCAGCGCGCAGCAGCGGCTTGCCTTGGGGATCGAAGCCCAGCAGCACCTGCGGATCGGCCAGATCGGGCAGGACGGTGCCGATCGGGTCATCGAGGCCGATCCGCTCCTGCTCGACCAGCTGCATCGCCGCGAGCGAAACCAGCGCCTTGGTCATCGAGGCGATCTGGAACTGGGTGTCCTCGGCCATCGGCGCGGCGCTGTTCACGTCGGCCACTCCCAGCGCCTCGGAGAAGCGCACACCCCCGGCATCGACGATCATGCCCACGGCGCCGGGCAGGTTGGCGGAAGCGAAAGCCTGTGCAAAGGCGGTCTGGTCGATCATCCGCCTTGGCTAGCCTCTCGCTTGGCCCTAGGGAAGCGGGAATGGTCGATACGCTTGCCATCACTCTCGCCCAGCTCAGCCAGTCGGTCGGAGACATTGCCGGCAATGCCGCCGCGATGCTCGCCGCGCGCACCCGCGCCCGTGCCGCCGGGGCCGATCTGATCGTCTTTCCCGAAATGCAGCTGATCGGCTACCCGCCCGAGGATCTGGTGCTCAAACCGGCTCTGATCGAACGCGCGGCGGCCGAACTCGATGCCCTGGCCGAAGCGACCGCCGATGGCGGCCCGGCGATGCTGGTCGGCTCGGTCTTCGTGGTTGACGGCAATCTCCACAACGGCATCGCCCTGCTCGATCAGGGTAAGATCGCGGCGATCCGCCTCAAGCATGAGCTGCCCAACTACGGCACTTTCGACGAGATGCGGCTGTTCCAGCCCGGCCCCCTGCCCGAACCGGTGGTGTTCCGCGGGGTGATGATCGGCCTGCCGATCTGCGAGGACGTGTGGCACCCCGACGTCTGCCGCCACCTCGCCGATTTCGGGGCCGAGCTGCTGATCTGCATCAACGGCAGCCCCTACGAGATCGACAAGGACACGCTGCGGATCGAAGGCGTAGCCAAGCGCCGCGCCGCCGATACCGGGCTACCGCTCGCCTATCTCAACCGGGTCGGCGGACAGGATGAGCTGGTGTTCGACGGGGCCAGCTTCGTGGTCAACGGCGATGGCGGCCTGGCAGTGCAAATGGCCGACTGGGTGGAGCAGGAAGTGCTGACCCGCTGGACCCGCACCGCCAAGGGCTGGCGCTGCGACCAGGGCGCGATCGCCCGCCTCGCCGACCATCCCGAGGACATCTACTGCGCGATGGTCATGGCTCTGCGCGACTATGTGGACCGCAACCGCTTCCCCGGCGTGGTGCTGGGGCTTTCGGGCGGGATCGACAGCGCGATCTGCGCCGCGATCGCCGCCGACGCGCTGGGGCCGGAGCGGGTGTGGAGCGTGATGCTGCCGAGCCGCTTCACCAGCCAGCTGAGCCTCGATCTGGCTACCGAATGCGCACGGATGATCGGCTGCCGTTACGAGACCATCCCGATCAACCCGGCTGTGGTGGCGTTCGACGCGATGCTCGAAGGCACTTTCGCCGACAAGGACGTCGATATCACCGAGGAAAACGTCCAGTCGCGCATCCGGGGCGTGACGCTGATGGCGCTGTCCAACAAGTTTGGCCCGATGCTGCTGACCACCGGCAACAAGAGCGAGATGAGCGTGGGCTATGCCACGATCTATGGCGACATGGCCGGCGGCTACAACCCGCTGAAGGATGCCTACAAGACCACCGTCTTCGCGATCAGCCGCTGGCGCAACGCGCACAAGCCCGCGCTCGGCCTGGGGCCGGATGGCCCGGTGATGCCCGAGGCGATCATCACCCGCCCCCCTTCCGCCGAACTGCGCCCCGACCAGAAGGACGAGGATTCGCTGCCGCCCTATGCCGTGCTCGACGGCATCCTGCTCGGCCTGGTCGAGCACGAAAAATCGGTCGATCAGCTGGTCAGCGAAGGGTTCGAGCGCGAAACCGTGGTGCGGATCGAGCGTTTGCTCTACGTGGCCGAATACAAGCGCCGCCAGGCCCCGCCGGGGGTCAAGCTCGGCACCCGCAATTTCGGACGCGACCGCCGCTATCCGATCACCAACGCGTTTCGTTCGGCCTGACCAACCATGACTGTTACCACCCGTTTCGCCCCCAGCCCGACCGGCACGCTGCATGTCGGCAACGTGCGCACCGCGCTGCATTGCTGGCTGCTGGCGAAGAAGCACGGCGGGCGTTTTCTGCTGCGGATCGACGATACCGACCTGGAGCGCAGCCGCGAGGAGCACGTTGCGGCGATCAAGGCCGATCTCGAATGGCTCGGCCTGGGCTGGGACGGCGAGGAGCGCCAGTCGGCCCGGTTTGATCTTTACGAGGCGGAATTCCGGAAGCTGATCGCGGCGGGGCGGGTCTATCGCTGCTATGAGACCGCGCAGGAGCTCGATCTCAAGCGCAAGGTGCTGCTCGGGCGCGGACTGCCGCCGATCTACGATCGCGCGGCGCTTCAGCTTACCGAAGCCGATCACGCGGCCAGGGCGGCGGCGGGGGAAAGCCCGCACTGGCGTTTCCGGCTCGATCACACGGCGCCGATCGAATGGACCGACGCGATCCGGGGCAAGCAGCATTTCGAGCCCGCCAAGATGAGCGATCCGGTGGTGCGCCGCGCCGACGGTTCATGGCTCTATCTGCTCCCCAGCGTGATCGACGACATCGCCATGGAGGTGACCGACGTGCTGCGCGGCGAGGATCACGTGTCCAACACCGCGACGCAGATCCAGATGTTCGCGGCGCTGGGGGCGTCGCCGCCGCGCTTTGCGCACGAGGCACTGCTGACCGGAACCGAGGGCAAGCTTTCCAAGCGGCTCGGCTCGCTGGGCGTCGCGGCGCTGCGCGCGGAAGGGATCGAGCCCGAGGCACTGGTGGCCCTGCTCGCCCGGCTCGGCACGTCCGACCCGGTCGAGCCGATTGCCGAGCGTGAGGTGCTGATCGACAATTTCGACCTTGGCCATTTCGGCCGCGCCCCGGCCCGCTTCGACGAGGCCGAGCTGCACCGGCTCAACGCCCAGATCGTCCACCGCCTGCCCTTCGCGCGGGTGGCGCATCTGTTGCCCGCAGGAATGGGGGAGGCCGCCTGGGACGCGATCCGCCCCAACCTTGAACATATTTCCGAGGCTGCGGACTGGTGGCGGATCGTGACCGGGCCGGTGACCGCGCCGAGGCTGGATGAGGCGGATCGGGCCTACCTCGCCCAGGCCGCAGAGTTGCTCGGCAAGGGCGGGGCGGATTGGCAGACCCTTACCGGTGCGCTCAAGCAGGCCAGCGACCGCAAGGGCAAGGCGCTGTTCCTGCCGCTGCGCCAGGCGCTGACCGGGATGGACCACGGCCCCGACATGGCGGCCCTGCTGCCACTGATCGGGCGCGAAGCAGCGCTGGAGCGGCTCGAGGCGGCTAGCCGGCCTGGCGCGCCCAGTTAACGATCGCCTGGGCGGGCATCGCGCCCGAGGTGCGCGCCACCTCGCGTCCGGCAGAAAACAGGATCATGGTCGGGATCGACTGGATGCGATAGCGCTGGGCCAGTTCGGGCACGGCCTCGGTATCGACCTTGAGCAGGCGCATTTGCGGTTCCAGCTCGCGCGCGGCGGCAGCGAACGCCGGGGCCATCGCCTTGCACGGCCCACACCATTCGGCCCAGAAATCGACCAGCACCGGCACAGTGCCCTTGCCGACGTGCCGCGCGAAGGCATCGGCGCTGGCCGCCAGCGGTTGGCCGGTAAACAGGGGGCCCTTGCACTTGCCGCACACCGGGCCGCTGCCCAGACGGGCGGCGGGAACGCGGTTGGCGGCACCGCAGGCCGGGCAGATGGCCAGCACGGGATCGGGTAGCGGGGGCATGATCAGGCTCCGAAAACAGATGGGCTGCCCCTAAAATGGGGCTCGGCTTGACCCCGATCAAGGACGGGCGCATTGGTTTATTAGAAATCGCTCATATTTTCCGGAATCAGGGGGTGCCCCATGAACAGACTGATGTGGATTCTCCATGCCGTAATCTCGACCACCCTGATGGGGATCGGGGTAACCGGCGTGCTCGCCGCCAATCTTCCCGGCTGGAAGCCGATCGTGATCGCCGCGGCTATCGGCTTCATCGTGTCGCTGCCGGCCTCCTATTTCATCGCCCGCAAGATCCAGCACCTGACCAGCTGATCCATCCCGGCGAAGGGCAAGCACCATGCACAAGGATTGGCCGGCGATGGCCGGTGAGCTTTCGGCCGCGATCAAGGAGGTCCGCCTCGGATCGCCCGAGGTGATGAAGAGCTTTTCGGCCATGGCCGCGGCAGCCACCGCGGGCGGGGCGCTGGATACCAAGACCAAGGAACTGCTGGCGATGGCAATCGCGGTTGCGATCCGCTGCGACGGCTGCATTGCCTTTCACGCCAAGGCCGCCTTGCAGCACGGCGCCACCCGTGAAGAGATCATGGAGACCATGGGGCTGGCGATCTACATGGGCGCCGGACCCAGCCTGATGTACGCCGCCCAGGCAGTTGAGGCCTTCGACCAGTTCGCCGAAAAGGCCGCCGGGTAGGATTATTTCGCGTCCGACGCTTTCGGGCTGTTTACATTGCGCTGCAGCATGGCTAGAGGCGCGCTCCATGTCCGCCATCAAGACTACCCCGATTACCATCAAACCGACCGCCACGGCGGGAACGGTTGTGACGGTGCACGGCTAAGGCACACGGACAACCCGCCCCGCACGAGCAGGCGGGGCTTCCAACAGGATTGACTTGAACCCCGCGCTGCTCTCCCCAACCAAGGAGTTGCAACATGGTTCAGCGTTTCGCCCCCGGTCAGAAGCTCAATCTGGGCATTGTCGGCGCCACCGGCGTGGTCGGTTCGGCCATGCTGGCGATCCTCAAGGAGCGCAATTTCCCGATCGCCAGCCTGCGCCTGTTCGCCTCGGCGCGTTCGGCGGGCAAGGTGGTCGACGGCGTGACGATCGAGGACGCCGCCAGCGCCGACTTTTCTGGGCTCGACCTGGTGCTGTTCAGCGCCGGAGGCTCGACCTCGAAGGCGCTCGCGCCCAAGGTGGCCGCGGCCGGGGCGGTGGTGATCGACAATTCATCGGCCTGGCGTTCCGACCCGCAGGTGCCGCTGGTGGTGGCCGAAGTGAACCCGCACGCACTGGCCGACCTGCCGCTGGGCATTGTCGCCAATCCCAATTGCACCACCATGGCCGCCATGCCGGTGCTGGGGCCGCTGCATGCCGAAGCCGGGCTCAAGCGGCTGGTCGTCTCGACCTATCAGGCGGTATCGGGCGGCGGGCTTGAGGGGATCGAGGTGCTCGCCCGGCAGATCGACCATGTCGGCAGCCGGGCGCGCGAACTGGCCGAAGGCGGGCATGAAGACCTGCTGCCCGAGGCCGAAAAGTGGGCCGTGCCGATCGCGCACAACGTGGTGCCGCTCAACTATGTGCTGGGCGAGGATGGCTATACCGAGGAAGAGCTCAAGCTGCGCGACGAGAGCCGCAAGATCCTCGAAATCCCGGGCCTGCCGGTTTCGGGCACCTGCGTGCGGGTGCCGGTGTTTACCGGCCATTCGCTGTCGATCAATGCCGAGTTCGAACGCCCGATCAGCGTGGGCCGCGCGCTTGAGCTGCTGGGGCAGGCCCCGGGCGTGGTGCTGGCCGAGGTGCCCAATCCGCTTGAGGCGACCGGCCAGGACCCGGTGTTCGTCGGGCGGGTACGGCCCGACACCTCGGTCGAAAACGGCCTGGCGCTGTTTGTCGTGGGCGACAACCTGCGCAAGGGCGCCGCGCTCAACGCGGTGCAGATCGCCGAAGCGCTGATCGGTTAGAGCGGTTTCCACCCATTCTGGCTCGCCATGACGGAGCCGATTTTGGCTCAGCGCGAGGTGCGAGGAGGGAGCCATGCCGATGCATAGTGACCGACGAGGGACGCTGCGCTGGGCCAAAATCGTCCCGCCCGCAGGGTTGCGTCAGGAAACCGCTCTAATCGCGCTTGGTGCAGTAGAGATAGGTCTGGCGCCGGGTGAGGATATCCGCGGCGGGTTCGCACAGCCCGGTGTCGGCCAGCTCGCTCATCCGATAGCCCAGACTGCGCAGATAGCCGAGCAGCTCCGCCGGATCGTCGCCCGCCGCGCTCAGGAATTCGGGGGTGAATTCAAACACCAGGTCGGGCGCGTCGGGGCCTTGCAGCAGCGCCCCCGCGCCCCGGATCGCCTTGGCTTCGGCGCCTTCGATGTCGATCTTGACCATCCGGACCGGAGCGCTGCCCAGCAGCCGGTCGAGCCGTTCGACCGCAACTGTCCCATCGCCCTCCACATCGAAGGCGACCCGGTCCGCGCCGGCATTGCCCGCTTCGGGCGAGACGATCCGCGCCTGCCCCGGTTCGTCCCCCACTGCGATCAGCCGCGCATCGACATTGGCGCAGGCGTTGAGCGCCAGATTGGCCGTGAGCAGCGCGTGGGTGGCGGCATTGGCCTCGATCGCGACCACGCTTCCCGAGGGGCCGACACGGCGGGATGCGAGCAGCGAGAAATAGCCGATATTGGCGCCCACATCGACGAACCGGTCGCCGGGGCGCAGCACCCGGCGGATCAGCTGCGATTGCAGCGGTTCCCATTCGCCCTGGCACCAGATGGTCCGATCGACAAATTCGCCCAGCCCGAGCGACATGGCGAAGCCGTGGCGTGTGCCGACCGTGCGGCGCCCGGCCGGAAACGGCGCACTTTCGAGCAGGCGGCCAGCCAGCGATCCGATCCGCCAGCGCCCACGCTCAAACGGGGCGGAGCGGCACAGCGCGGCGAGCGGCGGAGCAAGGACTTGCAACATCCCAGCCTGGATAGCGGCAACCTGCTAAGAAAGCGTGATTTCGCTTCCGCTCAGGCCGCCGCCACTTCGATCGTTTCCTCACCGGCGGCTTCAAGCAGCTTTTTCTCCACCGTCTTGAGCCGCTGCGGCGCATCGACTTTCTCGCCCAGCAGGTCGGTGACGTAGAAGGTATCGGCGGCGCGTTCGCCGTAGGTCGCGATATGGGCCGAATGGACCATCAGCTTGGCCTCGAACAGCGCGCGGGCCAGCCGGTTGAGCAGGGCCGGGCGATCGCGCGCGTTGACTTCGACCACGGTGAAGCGGTTCGAGGCGGCGTTGTCGAATTCGACCCGCGGCTCGACCGCGAAGGCATCGGCGCGCGGGCGGGCCAGCGGGCGCGCCGCCAGGCGCGGCACCAGCTTGACCCGGTTGGCGAGCGCATCGGCAATCATGCTCTCGATCCGGGCGAGCTGGTTCTCCTCGGAAAATGGGCGCCCAAGCGGATCCTGGACCAGGAAATTGTCGACCGCGGTGCCATCGCGGGTGGTGTGGATGCGTGCATCGATGATGTTGCCGCCGGCCAGATGGATGCCCCCGGCGATCCGGTAGAACAGCCCGGGATGGTCGGCGGCGATCACGGTTACCAGCGTAGCCCCGCGGGCGGCATAGTATTCGGTATGAACGTCGAGCGGCTTGCCTTTGGCCCCATCGAGTTGGGCCAGGTTCTTCGCCACGATATCGTCGGGCTCGGCGATCCAGTATGCATCGTTGAACTGCCGGGCATATTTTCCCACCAGCGCGGCTCGCTTGCCAAGGCGCTCGCCGACCTGGGCCTGCTTGGCGGCGATCCGTTCCAGGCGGCCATGCTGGACATGGCCCAGCCGCAGCCGTTCCTCGGCGGCATCGTAAAGCTCGTGCAGCAACTGGCGCTTCCAGCTGTTCCACACTCCCGGCCCGACCGCGCGAATATCGACGATGGTCAGCATCGAAAGCAGCCGCAGCCGCTCGACCGACTGCACCTGGCCGACGAAATCGCTGATCGTTTTCCAGTCGGCCAGGTCGCGCTTGAAAGCCACCGCGCTCATCAGCAGGTGCTGGCGCACCAGCCAGGAAACCAGCTCGGTCTCGGCCTTGCTGAGGCCAAGGCGCGGCCCCAGCTTCATCGCGACTTCGGCGCCCAGCACCGAATGATCGCCCCGCCGCCCCTTGGCGATATCGTGCAGCAGCACCGAAACGTAGAGCGCCCGGCGGTTGGCGATCTTGTCGACCAGCCCGGTGGCCAGCGGATGATCGCCCTTCAGCTCGCCCTTCTCGATCCGCGCCATCAACCCGATCGCGCGGATGGTGTGCTCGTCGACGGTGTAGTGGTGGTACATGTCAAACTGCATCTGCGCGTTGACCCGCCCGAATTCGGGCACGAAACGGCCGAAAACCCCCGCCTCGTTCAGCCAGCGCAGCGCCTGTTCCGGCTGGTTACGGCTGGTCAGCAATTCCATGAACAGGGCATTGGCACGCGCATCATGGCGCAAGGCGTCGATAGCGCGGGCATCGCGTACCGCCAGGCGCATCGCATCGGGGTGCAGTTCGAGCCCGTTGGCATCGGCCAGCACGAAGATCTCGATCAGCCGCGCCGGGTCCTGCAGGAACCAGTCATCGGCGGGAACGCTGATCCGTCCGCCGTAGACCACATAGCCCTTGAGCATCCGCCGCCGGGCGCGGAACCCCGCCAGCAGCCCGCGCGGCTGACGCCGGGCAAACTGCTCGTCAAGCTGGGCCAGGAACAGCCCGGTGAGGTGCCCGACCCGCTTCGCCTGGAGGAAGAAATACTGCATGAAGCGTTCGACCGCGCTCTTGCCCGGGCGATCGGCGAACTGCATCCGCGCGGCCACCTCGCGCTGAAGATCGAAGGTCAGTCGGTCCTCGGCGCGGCGGGTGATGGTGTGCAGATGGCAGCGCACCGCCCAGAAGAAATTTTCGGCGCGGCGGAAGGCGCGGTATTCCTGGGCGCTCAGCAATCCGGCA
The DNA here is from genome assembly GCA_029781465.1 of Pseudomonadota bacterium. Classification (GTDB taxonomy): domain Bacteria; phylum Pseudomonadota; class Alphaproteobacteria; order Sphingomonadales; family Sphingomonadaceae; genus Novosphingobium. The sequence goes on along the minus strand of JAKOWQ010000434.1, from coordinate 1,408 downwards.
TCGACCAGCTCGGACGCATCGCGCACATGGTTGATATATTTGCCGATCCAGTAGAGCGTGTGGAGATCGCGCAGACCGCCCTTGCCTTCCTTGATGTTCGGCTCAACCACATAGCGGCTGTCACCCAGCCGCTTGTGCCGCTCGTTACGCTCGGCGAGCTTTTCGGACACGAATTCCCGCTCGGTCCCGGCCACCACATCGCCCCAGAAGCGCGCCTGGGCTTCATCGAACAGCGCCTGATCCCCCCAGACATAGCGTCCTTCGAGCATCGCGGTGCGGATCGTCAGATCGCCTTTCGCCATCCGCACCATTTCGTCGAGCGAGCGGCTCGAATGGCCGACCTTGAGCGACAGATCCCAGAAGAAATAGAGCATGGCCTCGATCACCTGCTCGCACCAGGGGGTCTGCTTGATCGGGGTGATGAAGGCGATATCGACATCCGAATGCGGTGCCATCTCGCCGCGGCCATAGCCGCCCACCGCCATGATCGTCAGCCGCTCGCCGGCCGAGCGGTTGCTGGCGCGGTAGACATCGCCAACCACGTGATCGTGGATCACCCGCACCAGCTGATCGACCAGAAAGGCCTGGGCCTCGGCGCTCTCGTGCCCGGCCGAGGGCTTTTCCGCCAGCCGCCGGGCAATTTCCGCGCGCCCCTCCGCCAGTGCGGCGCGCAGCAGCTCGACCACCTGAGGACGTGCCGCCGCGGCGCCGCGATCGGCCACAGCGGCGGCAATCGCTTCGGAAAGCGCGCGCCGATCGACAATGGCGCGCTGGTTGGCGATCCGCACGCCGCTCACTTGGTCTGCATCGCCTCCCAAACCGGCAGGAAACGGGCCTTGAGCGCGCGCTTGTCGACCTTTTCGGTGCCAAGGCGCGGCAGGGCTTCATCGACCCGCCACAGTTTCACCGGGATTTTGAAGGGGGCGATATGCTGCTGGAGGAAAGCGCGCAGATCGTCCTCGGACAGGTCCGCGCCCTCTTCCGGGAAGTAGACCCCCACCGGCAGTTCGCCAAAGCGCTCGTCGGGAACGCCGAACACGCTGGCCTCGGCCACATCGGGGTGGGCGTAGAGCGCCTCTTCCACCTCGATACAGCTGATGTTCTCCCCGCCGCGGATGATGATGTCCTTCTTGCGATCGACGATGAACAGGTATTCGTCCTCGTCGAGATAGCCCAGATCGCCGGTACGAAACCAGCCATCGGGCGTGACTGCCGCTGCGGTTGCCTCGGGATTGCGCCAGTAGCCGATGAAATTGGCGACCGAGCGGATCGCCACCTCGCCCACCCGGTTGGGGCCAAGCACCGTACCATCATCGTCGAGCGCGCGGATTTCCATCAAGGGCTTGGTCGCAGTGCCGGTCGATCCGGGCTTGGCGAGATAGTTCTCGTTGAGATTGCCCGCGCCCGC